>NZ_JANYME010000001.1 GCF_026616895.1 Campylobacter sp. MG1 | reverse complement strand
TTATTAAAGTCTAATTTATTATCTACTCCTATATAAACTCTATTAGCTTTTAAGTTATTTGTATTAGTTTCTAAATAATTATAATCAGTATTTATCCAAAAACCTTTATTAGTTTCATTGTTTCTTAAATATGTAAATCTACTTTCTGTATCATCTATATAATATCTTGTAGTGTAATATGGAGAGTATATTATGGTTTTTATTACATTAGCTACTGGTTCATTAAAGCTATCAAATATAATAAAATCATTTATATTATCTTTGTTGTATGTATTTAATTTATTTAAATCCCCTTCAAATTTATTTGATAATGTTTCATCTTTAATATCATCTATATTTACATTAGATACAATATTATCTTTAATACTACTATCTACATTATCATTAAAGCCTAAGCTCCATACATTATCTGTTTTATTATTGTTTTCTATATTATTAAAGTGTAAGATATCATCACTTAATTTGTAATTTACTAAAGCACCTGTTTGAGATTTTCTATAAACTACACTAAAATAATCTTTTTTTAATTCATCTTCATTATTAATAATAGCAATAGGGACATTTTTATCTTTTAATAAAGATAAGTCAGTGTTTGCTATAATGATTTTATTATTACCACCACTTGCTTTTTCATTAACTATAATAGGACCACTAAATTTATCATTTAAACTTGTATCATTTCCTCCACCATATAAATAAAAGTTTGTATTATTAGCATTAAGATTATTTGTATTTATGTTTGCATAGATATGAGAATCGTTGGTAGTAAGATTATTTGTATCAATATTATTTGCTTTAATAATTGAATTATTATTTATGCTTATACTATCATTTGCTTTAATTGTGTTTGTGTTTAAATTGATATTATTTAAAGTAATATTATCAAATACATCATTAGTATCTATATTAACATTATTAAGTTCTATACTATCAAGGGTTAATGAATTTTTAGAATTATTAACAGCGCTAAAATTTACATTAGTTGCTTTACCATTTACTAAGCTAACATCTCCACTAATTTTTACTTCATTAGTTTGGTTTGTGTTGTTTATAAATTCTGTATTCTTAATAGTATAAACATCGCCTGTAGCTGATGGTATAATAAATGTACTATTATCTTGTAAAGTTATTTCTTTATCTTTACCTGATTGTAATATGGTTTCATTAGCTTTTATTATATTATTAGTACCTTCTATTAATGTGTCTATTATGTTTATTTTATCAGCTGTTAGGTTGGCGTCTTTGATTGTTACAAAATCTTTCATATAATTTTCCGAGAAACTAGGATTGTTTCTTATATATTTTATATCATCTGGTGATAATTGTGGATAAAGCCAAGCAATATAATCTGATGAGTATCCATTCATAATAGGTAGCTCAGATGGAATATCAAAAATAGGTATTTCAATATTTCTATCATTTATTATAATATTTTTATCTGATATTATTGTTCCACTTACTAATGAATTAGTTAATATTTCATGAGCCTTATCATCTGCTATAGTTTGTGTCGAAGGAAGTACATAAATATCATCACTAGATTTTATTAATGAATTTTTACTTAAATTATTGCTATGTAATATATAAACCTTTGAGCTTGATTCTAATGTGCCATTAAAATCACTTGCAAATATTGAAGTAATACCATCGGTTTTTATATGTGAATTTTCGTTGATAATAGTTGTTCTTATTATAAGCTCATCCTTAATATATAAATTTCCATCAAATTCGTTTGAATATTTTGGTTTGTACCCACTAGGTCTATTACCAAAATTTGCTCTATCTGCAATTATAATATTATCTTTTGTAACAATATTTTTTTTATTAGCATACGATATATATTCTACATTAATACTAGTATTAATTATTGAACCATATAAACTTAAACTATCGTATTTGTCATTAAATTTGCTACTTATTGTGCTATTAGAAATATTAATATAAGTGTTGTTTGTAGAATTAGAATCAAATTCTATATTCTCACCTAAATTTGAATTATTTATATTAATAGATCTATCAGTTGTAAAATTAAGTTTATTGTTAATATCTACGCCATCAAAATATACTGAACTTAAATTATTAAAATCACCACCATTAATTTTATTGCTTTTAATAGTTAAATCTCCATTAAATACTCCATCATTAACGATAGTATTATCTTCTATCGTGGTTGAATTAAAAAAATTACCATTATTAATAGTGCTATTTTTTATTATTATATTATCACCTGTAAAATTACCGCCATTAACAATACTATTATTTTCTATTGTAGTTGTAGCTAAAAAATCATTACTGTTAATATTCCCACTATCAATAGTTGAATTATTTATATTAATATTGCTAGCCGTTAAATCACCTTTGATTATAGAGTTATTTGTTACATTTATTGAACCATTAGATATTACTCTACTACCACTTTCTAGTAATTTATTGTTTATTTCTATATCGCTATTTTGTGTAGTGCTAGGGAATGTATCTTGTGAATAAGCATTAGTAATTAATGTAAATGCTAGTAAAGATAATTTTATTTTTTTATTCATCTAAATCCTTTTAAATTTATTAAAATATTTTTAATATCTATGAAAAAATTAAGGGAGTGATTATATATAAAAAAAAAAACGGATAAATAAGTCGTGAAAATTTTTATATTCTACTAAAAAATTAAAATATTTATAAATTATTTAAAATATCTTTAGCTTTTTCTAAATCATCAAGATTTAATAATAAATCAAATTCCTTAGGTTTTTTATAGACCTTATCATAATAATTGATTAAAAGTATTTTTGCTACACTTTTTAAATCCTTATTATTATAAGCAGTGCTTAGCTCATAAACTAAGGCATTTCCTAAATAAGGCTTTAATCTCTCAAGACAAAAATAAAAAAATTCCGAGCTAATGTTTTGATAATCATTCACACAATTTTGCACTCTAATATCCAAACTAGCTTCGCAAAACACCTTAATACCGCTATTCATTTGCTCATAAAAATTATTAAATAAAGTTATAGTTCCTATGTTTTTGCTCTCTGCTTCTATGAATACTTTTGCATCTTTTAATGCTTTTAATTCATTTATTAGATTTATATCAAATTGTTGTTGGCTAGGTTGTAAAAACCCACGAGAGCCAAAAGTTGAGCCGAAATGATGGGCTAATTTTTCTAAATCTATTTTATTATCAAGTAATTTTAAAAGCCTTGTTTTACCACAAGCTGTATTTCCTGCTAGGCTTACAAAATTAGGATTTTGATAGCTATTAAGATACGAAATCATCTCGTTTCTAAGTTCTTTAAAACCACCTTCGCATTTATAGACTTTAAATCCAATCTCACTTAAAATATGACCTATCGCACCACTTCGCTGACCACCCCTAGCACAATAAATATATATTTCATCTTTATGTGGATTTGCTATATTTTGTATTTTTTTAAGATGAATGCTTGTGTTTTTGCAAATAAAACTAGCTCCTAATAATTTTGCGTTAAATTTATTAGTAGCATATTTTGTCCCTACTAACTTATGCTCTTCGTTGTTTAAAGCAAAAAAGTTTAAGGCTTTTTTTAAATGTGCTTTTTTGTATTCATTTGGACTTCTTGCGTCTATTAAAATATTTTTATTAGTATTTAAAAATTCTTTAGCACTAATTAGCTGCATTGTAGTTTTTAAAGCTCTCTTTTATCTTTAAATATAATTCATCTAGGCTAGTCCCTATAACTCTAGTATCACAAATAGTGGTTATAAAATTAGTATCCTTATGCCATCTTGGTAAGACATGCAAATGCAAGTGTTTTGCTATACCAGCACCTGCTGCATCGCCTAAATTAAGTCCGATATTTACTCCTTGTGCGTGCAAGGTTGTTCTCATAATATTTTCAGCAAATCTAGATATTTTTGCCATTCTAAGCCAAGTTATCTCATCTAAATCGTTTAAAAACTCAACATGCTTTCTAGGAGTTATTAGAATATGTCCTGGAGAATAAGGATATTTATTCATTAAAACCCTACATAATTCATCTTCATAAACTAGCACTTCACTATCTTCGCAAAAAGGACATAAACTTCTATCTTCTTTAAAATATTTATCACGCCAAGGTGCTTTTAGATAATTCATATAACTCTCCTTTTAGTTTAGTATTAGGGATATTTTCTAATAAATCTTTATTAGTTATAAATATGTTAAAATTATATATTGTAGCTTTTAATAAATCAGTATTATTTTTAGCTAAAAATGCCAAGTTAAAGCCTGAATTTCTAGCTAAATTTATTAAATTTTTATTTATAATTTTATCTAAAATTACTCCATCAGCACCATAAATACTAGCTTTTATTAAATCATCTTCATTTAAATTTTGTGAAAAATAGAATAAATATTTTTTACTATATCTTCTAGCGTATCCTAATTCATCAAAATTATTAGTTATAAAAGCATCACTATCGTCATTTAAGTCTTTGCTAAATTTAATTATTTTATTATTAAATAAATCTAAATCACGAGGATAAAAAATATTAAAACTAAGGCTTTTGATTAAAATATCTTTACTTAAATTTTGCATTTTTCTATCCTTTTTTTATGCAAAATAACATCTTTTTCTTTAAAAATACTATGATTTTTTGGTATTTTATTGAAGATTTCTTTTGCATTTTTACAATCATTTAATAAATAATATCCCCATGCTAAGGTGTCTATTAAAAAAACATTTGAAGGTTCTAATTCTAAACCTTTTTTTGCTAGTTCTATTCCTTTTTTAATATTTATTCTATCATCAATAATTGTATAAGCGTAGTTATTAAAAGAATTAGCATCAAATCCACCTTTTGCTACTAATTCATCAAGTTTAAAATAATCAAATGTTTTTGGATTGTCTAACATTTCAAATATATAGCTATCTATTAGCATTTTATTATCGTTAGTTTTTATAGCATTTTCATACAATATTTTGCTTAATTCTTTATATCTTTTTAACTCATGTAAAATATTTTGTTTTAGTAATTCATCTATATTAATTAATTTTTCAAGTTCTTTTTCATTTTTAAAATGTATTAAGAATTGTGCTAAAGTATATATAAATGTTTTTTCATTAGTGTAATTATATAATAAATTTGACAGCTTGATTAATTCTTTAGTATCTGATTTTTTTAATCTTTCTACCATTGCTTGTGCTTTGAATGCTAAAAATATAGCATTTTCTTTATTATTTTCAATATTTTTTGTAATATCTATTATCTCATTATATTTTTTATTTGATAATAGTTTATTAAGATACTCTACTACTGTTTTAGGTTCTAATTTGATTAATTTTTCATATTGTTTCAATTCTTTTAATGCCACTAATCTTAATTGAAAATATGGTATAAATTCTTTTTCTATCTTATTATTTTTTAAAGCTTCTTTATACATATCATCTGTTAGTTTGATTACTTCTTGATATTTTTTCATTGTAATAAGTCTTTGAAGATATATGTACAAACTATATAAATTATTGTATTTTTTATAATAATCTTTGGATATAATATACGCTTTTTCGTTTAAATTATCATTTATTAATTGTTCTTGTACAGCTACACTAAGACTTAAATCCTCATTGTTTTTTATATATTCGTAATATATTTTTATTAACTTTTTATAATCTTTTTTTTCTACGAGTTTAATTATTTTTACTTTTGTTAAAAGAATATTTTCATTATCAATAATTTCTAATTCTTTTATTAAATTATCAATATTTAAATTTGCTACTAACCCTTGCTTAATAGCTCCTTCTAAATATGCTTTATTTTTAGTATTATTATACAATTTTTCGTATGCTTTACTTGAAATTTCACTATTTTTATTTTCGTTCAATAAAGCATCTAATATTAATTCATCATTATTTGCTAATAAAAAAGTTGATAATAATATTAGTATTAATTTACTCCAATACATTCTTTTTTAAGCTCCTTTAGGTTATTTTTAAAATATTCCCAAAACGGAAATGTTCTACATTGCATAGGTCTTGCTTCATATACTCCACAATTTTTATTAATTTCATCAAAAAATATACAAGCAAAGCCATTGTTATATGGCTTTTCAATTAGGCTAAACCTAACGCCTACTTTAATGCAATATTTACTAACAAAATCATTAAAAGTTGTATTTTTTATCTTAGCTAGTTGGATAATTTCATCGCTAGTTAAAAATATATAACCACTCTCACCCGTGCAACACTTACCGCCACACTCACTGCATTTACTCTCATCAAATGAATATGAGTAATCTTTATTGTAAATCATAACTTTGAACCTTGATATTTTGATAAATTGAATTAAATTCTTTTGTTGTGCCATTACTATCGTTACATATTAAAGGTGGCAAAATCAGCACATCGCTTTTGCTTAATTTTCTTGCTTTAATTAATACTAAATTTGATGGTTTTTCGGCTTTTGTGTGAATAAATCTTATTATTTCGCATTTTAAATTCGTATTTTTTAAGGTTTCAAATATTAAATCAATTTTTTTAGCATCATAACAAAAATACAAAAAACCTTTTGGTTTTAATAATTTATCAGCACTTTTTAACAATATTTCAAGTGGCAAAAAATCAATATGTCTTGAAATATTTAAATGCTTATTTTGTGCTTGCATTTTAGAATAAAATGGTGGATTAGAGATTATAAAATCATAATAATTATAAACTTTATAATCTTTAATATCACCTAAAATTACTTTATAATCAAGATTATTTTTTTCATAATTTTTTTTGCATAATTTTACATTTTTTTCTTGAATATCAATTGCATCTATTTTTATATTTTTATTTTCGCTTAATAATAGGCTTAAAATTCCACTCCCAGCACCAATATCAAGTCCTATTCCTTTAAGCTTATCTTTACTTATAAAATCATATAAAATTATGCTATCACTATTGTAGCGATAGCCGTTTTTATATTGATAAATTATCATTTATAAACTCTTAAAATAAAGCCTTTTTTATTGTCTTTTGAGTATTCAGGCTCTAAACTTGAGCTAATTAGTGCATTAGGAATTTTTGATTTTATATAACTTGCAGCACTTTTTGTTCTATCTTTTGATAATCCAAAATTAGCTAAGCGAGTTAATCTTTGCACTTCTTTAGAGCTAATGTGTATTCCATCTATGGCGTTTAGACTTTTGAATCCTCCACCATCTATTATAGGTGTTATTTCGTATAATAAATTTTCATTATATTTATTTAAAAATTCATCAAGTTTTAAATAGCACGCCTGACTTAAAGTAGTCTCACCTGATTTTATATCATCACAAATCATACTATCTAATAACTTTATGTTTTGAGTATTTAATTTTTCGTTATCGTATGATGTTTGTGGTTTAATTGTTTGATTTTCTTGCATATTGTTTGTTTTTAAATTATTTAATTCTTGTAATAGATTATTTTTTTCTAGTTCTAAATTTGCTATTTTTTCATAATTATTATCATTTGTTTTAAAATTTTCAACTATTTTTTCAAGTTTTAAATTATCTTCTTTATATTTATTATTTTCTAGCTCTTTATTATTTAGTTTTTCTTGTAATTCTAAGAATTTAATGTTTAATTCATCGTAAGATTTTTTTACTTCATTAAAATTAGAATCATTATTAATGCTTTTTTTTGTGTTTTTATATTCTTCAAGTTCTAGTTTGGTACGAAAAAGTTTGTCTTTTAGTTCATTTTTTTCTTTTTCTAATTCATCAGTTAGTTTTATTTTGTTGTTTAGCTGTTCGTTTTCTTTAGTAAGATTTTCAACTACATTATTTATTTCGTTTATTTTTGTTAATAAATCTTGATTTTTATTATTCTCATTTGTTTTATTTAATGCTTGTAATGTTTTTATTTCTTTTTCTAAATTTATATTTTTTGTATTTAATTCACTATTTTCTTTTTCTAATTTATGCATATTTTCTATTTGTGCTTTTAAATTATTATTTTCATTAGTGATATTTAATAAATTTTTATTTTTGCCTTCTAATGTTGTATTTAATAAATTTAGTTCATCCTGTGTTTTTTTTAGTAAATTATCTTTTTCAACTATACTTGTTTGTTTTTCATTTTTTAAAGTATCTATTGTTGAGTTAAGATTATTTATTATTTTTTCTTTTTCGTTTAAGTTTTTAATTAATTCATCTATTTGTGCTTTGTAATTAGATAATTGCTCGTTTATTTTTGTTATTTTTTCTTCATAAGATATTTTACTTTTTTCATTTGCTAATAATATTTCTTGTTTGATTTTTTGATTTAAACTATTATTTTCTAATTTTAGTTGTTCGTTTTTTATTTTTATTTTATCTAAGTCTAAATATATCTTTTCAAATTCCGTTTTAATTTCTTTCGGACTATTCTTTTTTAATATTTCTATTTGTTTTGTTAACATGACTATTTTATTATTTAAGAATTCATAATTTTGTAAATCAATTTCTGATACATTTAGTTTTTGTTTTTTTTGCTCTATATTTTTGTTTTCTTTTTTATTTTCTTGCTGTTTTATTTCTATTTTATGTGTATCTTGTTTTTTAATATCTTTTGTTGGGATAGTAAAATAAACTATCCCTAATACTAATAAAACAATTAATAATACATATATGACTATGTTTTTTTTTATCAATTTTAAGCCTTAGTAATGAAATCGGCAATGGTTTTTGCATTATTTAATGCACTTATTATGCTTGTACCGTTTTTACTAGCAATATCTCCTGCTACGAAAATATTTTTAACATTACTTTGCATATTTGTATCAAATGTAGGAACACCTTTATCATCAATTTCTACACCACAATTTGTTAAAAAATCAACTGGAGTTGAGCCACCAATTCCATAAATTATTCTATCAAAAATCTCTTTTTCACCATTAGTATAAGTAACTTCAGGTTTATTATCTACTTCATTTACCTCAACTATATCTATACCCATTTTAAGTGTCATTTTAGCTTTATAAACATTATCTAAATTTATATCATTTAATCTAGTAAAAGTTGATTTTCTATAACATAATGTTACATTTGCTTTTACACTCAAATCCACTGCATATTCAGCTGCACTATTACCACCACCAACTACTAAGATTTTTTCATTTTCTTTAGCATCATTTGCGTTAAAATTGATAACTTTACTTAATTTTGAAGGTAGTTTATAGCTTGGCTTATTTGGTTTTCCCATTCTACCTATTGAAATTACTGCATTTTTAGTTTTAAATTCGCCTTTGCTAGTATGGACGATTAAAATATCATCGTTTTGTTTAATTTTTTCAACTTCATTTGAAAACATCATTTCAAAGCCACTATCACAAAATTTATTAAATAATTCAAGTGAAGTTTCTTTTGTCCCATCTTCAAAAGGTATATTACCGATATTTGGTATATCAATTTTATTATAAACTTTATCAACTCTTTTACCGTCTTTATAATATGTTCTAAAAGTTTGACAATTTTCACCGGCTTTTTCTATTAATAACACGTGTTTTAAGCCATTTTTATGAGCTTCATAAGCACTTGCAATTCCTGCTGGACCTGCACCAATTACTATTAAGTCGTATATCATTTTCATCCTTTTATTAATTTTTATGCTTTATATTAAACATAAATTTTTAATTACAAGTAAAAAAATGGAGAAAAAATGAGAATTTTTACGGGACTTCAGCCAAGTGGGGATTTGCATATAGGCAATTATTTTGGAGCAATAGCTCCAATGATGAAAAGACAAAATGATAATGAAATGATAATGTTTATTGCAAATTATCACGCTATGACAAGTATTTTAAAGGATAAAAAAACAGCTAGTAATTTTAAAGATAATATTAATAAAGCAGCAGCTGCATTTTTAGCTTTAGGATTAAATCCAAATAAAAGTATATTTTATTTACAAAGTGATGTTAAAGAAGTCTTAGAACTTTATTGGATACTATCGCAATTTACTCCTATGGGATTACTTGAAAGAGCACATTCATATAAGGATAAAATAGCAAAAGGTCTTAGTGCAAATCACGGCTTATTTTCATATCCTGTTTTAATGGCGGCTGATATTTTATTGTTTGATACACCATTAGTTCCTGTTGGAAAAGACCAAATTCAACACCTAGAAATCACAAGAGATATTGCAATTAAATTTAATAATGAATTTGGAAATGTATTTACTATCCCTGAAGCATTAGTTGATGAAAATACTCAAACAATAGTAGGCACAGATGGTGCTAAAATGAGTAAAAGCTATGGCAATACTATTGATATTTTCACAAGTTATAAACAACTTAAAAAACAAGTAAATAAAATAGTAAGCGATAGCACTCCTATTGAAGAGCCTAAGGATTGGAAAAATTGTAATATATATAAAATTGCTGAATTATTTTTAGATGAAAATGATTTAGCAAGTCTTCGTACAAGGTATGAAAAAGGTGGAGAAGGATACGGGCATTTTAAATTGTATTTATGCGATGTTATTTGGGAGTATTTTGACAAGGCTAGAAGTGAGTATGAAAGATTATTGCAAGGTAAAGAAATTGCTGATATATTAAACGATGGTGCAAAAAAAGCTAGTATATTAGCGCAAAATAAAATGCAACAAGTTTATAAAGCTTTAAGTTTATAAGGAGAAATTATGATAGATTTAAGAAAAATTGAAGAAAATTATGAAGTTTTTAATCAAAAATTAAAAGCAAAAAAAGTAGATGATGGGGTTTTAAAAAGTTTATTAGATAGCTACAATGATACAAAAGCGTTAAAAATAGAATTAGAAAACGCTCAAAGTTTTCAAAACAAATTCTCAAAAGAAATGGGACTTAAAGCAAAATCAGGAGAAGATATAAGTGAGCTTAAAAAGTCTTTAGATGAAAATAAGAAAAAAATAGCTGAATTAAACGAAAAAGTAAGCGTAAGTGAAGCTAAATTAAATGAAATTGCAGCTTGTATTCCAAATTTAATAGCTGATTGTGTGCCTATTGGAAATGATGAAGAGGAAAATGTAGAGATTAAAAAGGTATTAATTCCACCAACATTTAATTTCACTCCAAAAGACCATCACGATTTAGGTGTAGCACTTGGTTGGCTTGATTTTGAGCGTGGTGTAAAAGTTGCTAAAAGTCGTTTTGTAGCTTTACGCGGTGAAGGTGCAAGACTTGAAAGAGCATTATATAATTATATGATAGATTTTAACCGCTCAAGAGGATTTGAGTTTGTAAATACTCCTTATATTGTAAATGCTAATACTATGTTTGGCACAGGACAATTACCTAAATTTAAAGATGATTTATTCAAAATTGATGGCGAAGAATTGTATTTAATCCCTACAAGTGAAGTTAGTGTAACAAATCTATATAATGATGAAATTATAGCTTTAAATGAATTACCTATCAAAATGACTTGCTATTCACCTTGTTTTAGAAAAGAAGCAGGAAGTGCAGGGCGTGATACAAAAGGAATTATCCGCCAACACCAATTCGGAAAAGTTGAACTTGTAAGCATTAGCACTCAAGAAGATAGCGATAAAGTATTTGAAGATATGCTTAGTTGTGCAAGTGATTTATTAACAAGCTTAGGTTTAGCTCATAGACATTTAATGCTTTGTAGTGGGGATTTGGGCTTTAGTGCAGGAAAAACCGTTGATTTAGAAGTGTGGCTACCAGCACAAAATAAATATCGTGAAATTAGCTCTGTTAGTAATTGCTATGATTTTCAAGCAAGACGCGCAAAAATAAGATATAAAGATGAAAATGGTAAAAACAAATTAGCTCATACACTAAATGGTTCAAGCCTTGCAGTAGGTAGGACTTTAGTAGCTATTATGGAAAATTATCAAAGAGAAGATGGCACAATAGCAATACCTGAAGTATTACAAAAATATATGTAAGATAGTGATTTTTTTCACTATCTAATTTTATGAGTTTTGATAAATTTAGTTGTATTATTATTTTTTGATTTTAGATAAATTGATAAGATTAATGGCAATACTTTGACTAATCACACAGCTTGTGATGTTAGCTTTATAACTATCATAAAGATAGTAATTTAAAAGATGGCTCATTAGCAAATATTGCAGCTAGTGTGCTAAAAATACTAAATTTAAATAAGCCTAGCGAAATGGAAGAAGCTTTATTTTAAATCTTTATTCCTAGTTCAAATTCTTTAAAAAATTAATGGAATTTGAATTAGGATTTTAATAAATTTAAATATATTTTATTATTATCATTTTTTAATCATCATAAACTATATCCGATAAAACTGCATATTTTAACAATTCAATATAACTTGTTTTCATTTTAATTCTCCTTTTAATTTATTTAAATAATTTTTATAAACATCATTAGAGCAACTACCACTGCTAGAATAATTACCTAAATCAAGATAATAATTATCAACAAATAACCTAGCAAAAGAATCATAAATTCTATCAAAATCAGGATGCTCTGGAAGTTTAAGCTGTACATATGATTTTGCGTAACTACAATCCACAAAATAACCATAAATATCATAATTTATTAGCTTATCTTTACTAAGTCTAGTTGGTAATTTTGAAGCTTTTTCTTCAAAACTTTTTTCATAATAATCTTCATATAATTGCACTTCTTTATCAACTATTAAATTTACACTTTTAAAAAACTTACCATCTATCGTATAGTTTTGCTTTTCAATTGTGCTTAATAATAAGGTATTTGGTTTTTTAAGTTCTGTTACTTCGTGCTTTGGACTTTGCTGTAAATTAAAATGACTTATTAATAATATTCCATGAAAAGCAATCATTAAAAATGAGAAAAAATAGAATATACCTTTAATAAATTTTTGATTTTGTCTCATTATAAATTCATAAATTGATTTAATAGGATAATACAATATAAAAGGGAAAATTATTTGAAAAAACAATATTGCTGCAACAGAATCATGGTCGCTAATTTCAACACTAAAATCTAAATAAAAAAATACAACATATAAAACTTTTATAAATCTAGGATAGAGCTTTAATCCTATAAAAAATGTAAGGGCAAAAAGCATAGGATAGGTAATAAACAATGGCACATAAATTATAGGAATTAAAATACTAATAATCCCACCAGCTAAATCGTGTAAATTATCTAAAAAATATGCTAAATATATTAAAAGCTCATTCATATCTTACCTTTAAAAATAAAGTTTATTATAGCAAATACACATTCATCAAATTTAAAAATAATTATTAAAATTATGTTACTTTTCGTAATAAATAATATTAAAAAATATTTTTTGATTTAATTTCAAATTCCTAATCCAAATTCTTTTAAAATATAGATAGCAAAAGTTTAATTAATATAATCACCAAAATCTCTTTTGCTAAAATCAAACATTTATTATCTTTTCACTTAAAATCTTTTCAATTTTCTTTTGTTGTTTTGCTATATATTTTTCACCTAGTGGTTGTGCTTCTTCTCTATGCTCTATTTCGTAAGCTCCTTTGCTTATTGCAGAATGTTTTAATCTATATTCAGTGTATAAAAAATAAACAGATAAATCATCAACAAAAGGCAATGAAACTAGCTTGGTTTTAGTTTGATATATTGTGTAAGTTTTTAAGTTTTTACCATTTAATAAAAACAATATTAAATAACTTGATAAAATATTTAATATTGCAAAAAACATAACTATAGGAAAGAAAATTATTCTAGCTACCCTATAGTCTAATCTATAGTTTAAGCTTTTATTTTCTATTTCTTTAGTATTGTAAGTATCTTTATCAAATATATGAGAATACGCTAAAGCTGGTCGTTTAGATTGCAATCTAAAAACTATATCGCTTTTATTTATCGTTTCGCTTACTTTTTTATAACTTTTAGCAATATCAAAAAGACCTTCTTTATCTACTGTATATGTTTCAAAATATATCTTTTCATTATCTACGCTAATATAAAAATCATTATTTTTAACAAATCTAAGTCTTTTAATATGATTAGTCTTTATGAATAAAAAAATAAAAAATATACCGATAATTATTGTAGCTTCGCCTCTTCCTCTTAATCTAATCTCAGTCATTTCTGTGTGAGAAGCTTCTGGTAGTTTATCTAACTTGTAAGCTATAAAACAAATTGTGCAAATTAATAATAAAAAAGTAACAATGTCATTAAATAACCTAATAAGCTCTAAGCTATATAAATAATCGTTTTTTATTTTATAATCTTTTAAATTGTCTATATTCAAATTAATCCTTTGTTTTTAATAAGATTAATTATATGAAATAAAAATAAAAATCCATAAAATTATTAATATATGTTACTTTTTATAATAAATAATATTAAAAAATATTTTTTATTTAATTTCAAATTCCTAAATTAAATTCTTGTAAAAGATAAAAAATAAAAATTTATAATAAGGTTAATTAGTAGTGTGAAATATTTTAGAATTTAAATTAGGATTTTAATATATTAATTTAGTCCTTAAATTTTGTAAATTACTAAAATTATTTAAAACTACACATTCATTAGTTGCTTATGATTTTATATAAAATAAAAAGGAAAAACTTTATTAATTTAAGTTTTTCCAAATTAATCAATCATCAGTTAAAGCAACTGCAGGGATTAGTTTACTAGCTTGTTTAGCAGGAAAATATCCAAAAAATAAACCAACTAAAGTGCTACTTAAAAACCCTAACATAATAGCATCAAAATCAACTATCATTTTAATAGGGGCGTCAAGTAAATTAATGCCATAAACAAGCATTAAAGCAATCATTACACCAATACTAGCAGCTACGCTACAAAGCACAACCGATTCAATCAAAAACCCCGTGCTAATATAAGATGGACTTGCTCCGATTGCAAGTTTTACCCCTATTTCTTTCGTTCGCTCTTTTACAACGACAAGCATAATATTCATAACGCCAATTCCACCAACAATCATAGCAATAAATGCAATACCAAAAATCATTAAACTAAGTGTATTTGTAGTGCTTTCTATACTTTTTTTAATAGCGTCTTGATTAAAGGTCAAAATTGAATTAGCACCCTTTTTAATCTCTAAAATCTGTTTAATGCTATTATCAGCTAATTCGCTATTTACATCATCTTTAAGCAATACGACAATACGCCTAATATGTTTATTACCATCAAATTTATTGCTAATTGTGCTATTTGGAACATAAACTCTAATATCAAAACCATCTCGCTCATTTTTATCTTTTTTAAGAACTCCAATTACTCTTAATGGCTGACCTTTTAGATATATTATTTTATTTAATGGACTTTCTATTTTAAATAAAGTTTTAGCTAAATTCTCACTAATTACACATACATTCTTAGCGTCTTGTTCTTCTTGCTCGGTAAAAAATCTACCTTCTTTCATCTCCTTAGCACTAATTTGTAAAAAATTCGCAAAAACTCCTGTAGCATCAGTATCTACTTCGTTTTTTAAATAAGTAATATAAGCACCACTTAAACCACTCTCAACCCCAACTTCTTTTACAAAATCAAGTCTTTTAATAAGCTCTAAATCTTGGTATGTTAAATCCTTAATCCTACCTGCATTTCTATCTCCAAATCTTGAGCCTTTATGAACTATAATTGTATTTGTCCCAAGTGATTTTATCTCTTCTAAAATATCAGCTTTCCCACCATTTCCTAAAGCTATCGTTGAAATTACTGAAGCAGTAGCGATTATAAGCCCTAGCATAGTAAGAAATGACCTTAATTTATTTGTGATTAGATTATTTAATGCAAGTTTTACATTTTGAGAAAAAAAGCTAAAACTAGCTATAAATCTATCTTTAAAATTAGCTTTATTTAAATTATCTTCATTTAAATTGCTTGTTTTAAATTCTTTGACATTTTCATCGCTAATGATAACTCCATCTTTCATTTTGATAATTCTAGTTGCGTATTTACATAAACTCTCATCGTGAGTTACTAAAATAACTCCAACTCCGTTTTCATTTAGCTCCTTTAGAATTTGCATAAGTTTTATTCCATTTGCACTATCAAGCGCTCCTGTTGGCTCATCTGCTAGTATAAAATTTGCATCATTTATAAGTGCTCTTGCCACACTTACACGCTGTTGCTGACCACCACTTAAATGTGCTGCTTTTTTATGAGTATGTTCGCTAAGTTCTAATTTTTCTAATAATTTTTTAGCTTTTTGAATACTAGTTTGTTTGTTTTTCTTAGCATATAAAGCTCCCATTATTACATTTTCTAATACACTTTGTAAGGGCATTAAATTGTATCTTTGAAATATAAAACCTAAATTATCTCTTCTAAAGGCTGATTTTTCTTCACTATTTAAAGAATACAAATTCTTATCATAAAATATATATTCTCCGCTACTTGGCTCATCAATTAAGCCTATCATATTAAGCAAGGTGCTTTTTCCTGAACCACTTTTGCCTAATAATATTACAAACTCGCCTTTTTTTATCTCAATATTTATATCTTTTAATACTTGAGTTGAGCCGTAAAATTTATTTAGATTGCTTATCTTTATCATTAGTTATTACCACTTCATCATCATCATTTAAGCCACTTGTAATTTCTATATTAAAATTATCGCTCTTACCCAAGGTTATATATGCTTTTTTATAGCCTATCTCGCTATTATCTTTAATATTTACAAAATAGCCTTGATTGTCTTTATTAATATAATTAATAGGTAAAGTTAAAGCATTTACTACCTTATCAATTTCTATGGTATTTTGAACATCTATTCCTATTTTTAATTCAGGGTTATTATTTACAAAATATCTAGCATAATAATAAACAGCCCCACTTGAAGTAGCATTATCAATAACACTAACATCAGCACTATCAATACTATTTATACTAGCTTCTTTAGTACTAGCTCCATCACTTAATGGAGTATATGTGATTTTTTGCCCTACTTTTAATAAGCTAACATCATTTTGTGCTATTTGCATTCTTACTTCCATCTCATCTAAATTAGCTAATTTAATTAGTGTTGGTGAGCTTTGCTTTGAGTTAATTGTCTGACCTAAACTAGCATAAACACCTATTACGCTACCATCAATAGGAGCTTTTACTATTGTTTCATCTAAGCTTTCTTGCATAGTAGAAATATTTGCATTTGTTTGAATTATTTGAGCTTTTATTGAGCTAAGTTTTGCTTTTGCGTTGTAATAATTAGTTTTTGCGTTTAAATAATTTTCTTTAGAGCTAGCACCCTTACTTAATAACTTTTCTTGAGTTTGAAGTTTTACATATAATTCGTTTAAATATACTCTAGCTGCTTCTTCTTCATCATTTAAACTAATTAATTTACTTTTTTCTATAGCCAAATCATTCTTAGCTTTTTCATCATCTAAAATAGCAATAATATCGCCTTTTTTAAGCTTATCTCCTAGCTTTACACGAAATTCTTTAATCTCACCATTTGCTAAAGTTGCAACATTTACCAAAGAAGGAGAATAAGCCTTGCCTACTGCTTCAACATTAATTGATAAATCCATTCTTTTTGGTTTAATAATTCTAAAATTATTACTTACCTCATTTGAAAATAACGAGAAATATGCTAATATACAAGCACATATAATTAACATTATAACTATTATGATTTTTTTCATTTTTTCCCTTAATAATTAGATAAAATAATCATTTTATTATTATATGAAAAAGTAAATAATAAATATAATGAATTTCATTTGATAGGTTTTTATGATAGGTTGTGATATAGTTAATATTAAAAGAATTGAAAATATTTTTAAAAAAAATAAAATAAAGTTTTTAAATAGAATTTTTTCAAAAGAAGAATTAGATTGCTTAAATCAAAATATAAATTCTATTGCTGGATATTACGCAGCAAAAGAAGCAGCTAGCAAGGCTTTAGGCTGTGGAATATGTGAATTATGTAATTTTTATGATATAAAAATTTGTAAAGATGAGAGAAATAAACCATTTATAGTTTTTAGTGAAAAAATTATTAAAGAATTTAATATAAGTAGGGCGAATTTAAGTATAAGTCATGATGCAGGAATTGCTATGGCTGTTGTTATGCTGGAGAAAAATAATGCGTGAATATATAAGGTTATTACAAGAAAATAAAAGTTTCAAAATATTAACTATAGTTCAGTTTATTACTTATTTTGGTGCTTGGTTTTCTCAAATTGGTGTATATACAATGCTGATTGAATTTGATTTTTCACTTTTTGAATGGAATTATTTTGGCATTAATTTTGATGATTCTAGTGTAAAAAAATTGGCTTTATCATTTTCAACTATTTTTGCATTTTTACCTACAATAATTTTAGCACCAGCTAGTGGGGTTATAATTGATAGTTTTAAATCTAAAAAACTTTTATTATTATCAATTATTATTGAATTATTTTCAGTATTTTTGTTAATTTTTATAAAAGATGCTAGTTATATTTTTATACTTTTTATATTGATTTTTATAAGACTTGCGGTTGCTAGTTTATATTTTCAAACTCAAATGAGTTTATTAGCTTGTATTTTTGATAGGGATAAATTAAAATTAGCAAATGAGTTATTTTCAATAATTTGGGCAGTATCTTATACGAGTGGTATGGCTTTAGCTGGATTTTTTATACATAAATTTGGCGTATACTCTGCTTTTATGCTTGATTGTTTTTTATTTTTAATTGGAATAATTTTATTATTTTTCATAAAAATAGAAGTAAGCAACAATAAATTTTATTTTAAGAATATAACAAAAATGACTAAAGAGGGTTTTTTATATATTTTTAGAAATAAAAAAATTCTTCATTTGATTTTGATACATGCTTTTGTTGGTCTTACAGCTTATGATACTTTGGTAAATTTTTTAGCTGGTTATGAATATTTTAATAAGGTATTTTTCTTTAAAGAAATGCTTAGTGTTGCGTTGATTATAGGATTAATTAATGCAGTGCGTGCCTTTTCTTTAATCATAGGTCCATTTGTTTTAAGTAAATTTGTAAATAATAAAACATTATTTTATTTATTTTTAGCACAAGGTTTTGGAATAATTATTTGGGCATATTTACAGTTTAATTTTTGGCTTTCTTTTATAGGTTTAGTATGCACCGGTTTTTTTACAAATATTATTTGGTCTTATACTTATACAGCAGTTCAAAGTGCGTGTGATAAAGAATATTATGGTAGAGTTATTGCTTATGTAGATATGATATTTATGAGTTTTTCTTTATTTGCTACATTAATTACTGGATATTTGTTTGATATTGGAATTAGTACATTTAGTATTACTATAATGCTAGGAATTTGCTTTATTTTAGGAGCTTTATATTGGTTATATTTTATAAAAACTTATGAATAGGATTTTAATGCGAAAAGTGATTTTAATAGGTGCTAGCACAGGTGGTCCAGGTCATATAAAATATTTGTTGCAAAATTTAGATCTAAATAATTCAGTTGTAGTTATTGCTCAACATATGCAAGCGAGTTTTTTACCTAGTTATGCAAATCAATTAAATAAAGAATGTTTAAGTGAAGTTGTATTGTTAGAAAATCCTTGTTTTTTAGATGATAAAAAGATTTATATTTGTCAGCATAATACAGAGTTATTTTCAAATCTAAGGGCTAATTTTAATAATGGAGTTTTTCCATTTTGTCCTAATGTAGATTTATTGTTTAATAGTGCTTCAAAACTTACGAAAGACTATGAAATACTAGCAATATTATTAACAGGGATTGGAGATGATGGTGCTAAAGGCTTATTTGAACTATACAAAAAAGGCGCTAAATGTATAGGCGAGAGTGAAAAATCTTGCATAGTTTATGGAATGCCAAAAAGAGCTTATGAATTAAATAATAATCTTTTACAACTTGATATTAATAATATAAGAAAAGAAATTTTAGCATTTGTTAGGTGATTATGTTTGATTTTTTTAAGCGTAAAGATGTAGTAAATATAAATCAAAGTTGTGAATTAAATTTTTACGATAATTTATGTGAATATGATGAATTGATAAAAAAGATTAAAGATATTTGTGGTATTGATTTAGAGATTAAAAAATCCACAATTAAGTCAAAATTATTAAAACTTGCATTAGTTAATAATATTAAAAGTTTTTCAGAATTTAAGATTAGATTATTGTGTGATTTAAATTTCAAACAAGATTTATTTAATTTAATTACCGTTTGTGAAACTTATTTTTTTAGAGAGATAAAACAATTAAAGGAAATAGTTAAGATATTAAAAGAAAATCCTACAAAACGTAAAATACTTAGTATTCCTTGTTCTAGTGGTGAAGAAATTTATTCTATTTTGATATTAGCTATGGAAGCTAATATTTATGATATAGAAATTTTTGGTATTGATATTAATTCTTTAATAATTGATAAAGCTATTAAAGCTGAATATACTTCAAGGTCGTTATATAATGTTAGTAAAGAAAATATTGATAAATACTTTATTAAAAATGGCGATAAATTTATCCTAAAAAAGGATTTATTTAATAAGGTTAATTATAAAGTTTTAAATGTTTTTGATAATGATTTTATAAAATTAGGAAAATTTGACTTAATCATCTCTAGAAATATGATGATATATTTTGATGAAGAACACAAGTATTCTTTGATAGATAATTTTTCTAAAGTTTTAAATAATAATGGCATGCTTTTTACAGGACACGCTGATTTAGTTCCAAAGCATGATAAGTTTAATAAAATTTATTTAAATAATTGTACCTATTATCAGAAAATATAATTATTTAAAATAATCAATTTGCTGGTCAATTACTATATGATTTAAATTTAAAAAACTTTTTGGCAATAAATAATATCCTGCAGCTATAGGGATATCTAGATATGTTTTTTCTAATTGTTCAGTTATCAGTGGTTCTAGTTCTTTATATATAAATGTTGTACAATATAAATTATTATCTTTTGGACTTAAGTTAAAATCTTGATTTAAATATTTTTTTAAATTTTTTATTAACAATATTTTTTCTTCTTTACTTAAATCAATTAATCTTATTATCTTTATTTGTTTAGCACCTTTAAAAAAATTTTTTATGCTAAATTCTTTTACTCCATTTTCGCCTAAATCATCATAAGTTGCATGCAAAATTTTTATAGGATGAATGCTTGATATTATACCTATATGTGTATACTTTGAATGAGTTATTTTTGATATTAATAAGCTTTGACTTCCTGTTCCTTCTCTTAAAATCAAATCTCCTATTTCTAAATTTTGAGGTATAGTAAAAGTATTGATATTCATATCGTAATTAAAATAAGTATAAAAAAATAATAAATTGATTAAAAAAGCAATTTTTTTCATATTACCTTCATTTTAAAAAATAACGGCGTATTGTAGCAGATATTTTTAAAATTCGTTAATAATATTTAAAATAGTTTCGTATTCATTTTTTATATTTTTGCTAAAGTTAAAATTATGTATATAAAAATGTAATGTATCGTTTTTATAAAATAAACTTATTTTGTGATTTAGCATTTTTGCTTTAGTGCTTATAAATTCTAATTTAAAAGGGTCTAAGTATTTAAAAGTTGCAATTTTATTGTCTGTATATAATTTAAAATATTTGTTAAATTCAACATTATCAATTGTGGTAATATCTAATTTTATGCCTAAAAATTTTTTAATTTTTGAATTATTTGCTATACTGAATGGTTTAGAATTAACATTTTCTTTTCGTATGTAAATACCTTTAAAAATATTAATTTTTTCTTGTTTATTGTTGCTATTATGGATGATATCATTTAAATTTAGTTTTAAAATACTTAAATTATCTTTATAAAATGCGTAGTCTATATTTATTTCATCACTTTTAATTAATTCTTTTTTAATATTTTTTAAATTTTGAATTTTTATAAAATTATTTTCGGTAAAAAATGGTTGAATATTAGTTTTGTAATTAATCATGGATATTAAAAAAGTTGATATAATTATGATAAGTATTCCTATAAATAAAGGCATTATGTTTTCATTATTTTTTATAATGAAAACATAAGCATAAAATACCATAAATACTAAACATAATATTCTAATAATATTTAAAAAAGTTATCATTTATTCCTCATTAAATTCTTTGATAATTTTCATAATGCTTTGATATTCATTTTTAATATTTGATGAAAAAATAAAATTATGAATATAAACTTCAAGGTAGTTTTCATTATAAATAATGCTAAATTTTTTATTTATATTTTTTGAAGCTTGAACGATATTTGCTAATTTTTTTGGATTTAAAAATTTAAAATCATCTGTGATATTATTAGGGTATAAGTAAAATTTTTTATTAAAATCAGTGTTGTCAGTCAAAAAAATCTTTTTTTCATGCATGATAATTCCATCATGGTATAAAGACATAAGGTTTTTACTAGCAAAAATTTCAAATTTATTTTTAATTTTATTAGGAATTCTTATATAAATTCCAAAAAAATAAAATCTCATTTTAAAAATATATCTAAGGTAGCTATTGCTAAATAATCTATATATTCTATCAAGCCCATCTTCTTTATCTAGCCTAAATAAAATACATTTAGCTATATCAATATTATTTCTTGAAAAAGCCCAAAAAATATGCGTATTTTCGGGATTAATCATAGTTTTTTTATATTTTTCTTTATCTATTGATTTAAAATGATTTTTATTTAAAAATGGTATTACATATAAAAAAAGATTTATACTAAAAATGATAAGAATTAGCAAAATATCAGCTACTATTAAATATAGCATATGGCTTAAATTTGTAACATCTTGAGTTTTTTCTATGTAAAAATCATTATAGGTTAAATAAATTTTATACATAGTAAAAACTAATAAAGTTATGAGAATAATTTTAAAAAATTTATTCATTAAATAAATCTTTTACATTAGGATTTTTTCTTGCATTCTCACTCGTTTCATAAAAATTAGCCTTTTTAAAATTAAAAGCATTTGCAATTAAATTTGATGGAAAACTCTCACAGACATTATTGTAACTCGTAACCGCTGAATTATAAGCCCTTCTTGTTGCACTAATTTGCTCTTCACATTCTTTTATAGCGTTTTGTAAATTTGCTACATTTTCATTAGCTTTTAAATTAGGGTAATTTTCTATTTGAATATTTAGCCCATGAATTGCTTTGCTAAGCTCATCATTTATGCTAAATTTTTGTTTATCATCGTTTGAATTTATAGCTTTTTCTCTTAATTTTACTATATTCTCCAATGTTATACTTTCGTGTTTAAAGTATGCTTTTACTGATGATACTAAATTTGGTATTAAATCATAGCGTTGGTTTAGTTGAACATCTATGCTTGAATATATACTTTTTACATCATTTCGTTTTGCTACTAAAGCATTATAATTTACTATAATTAGAACAGATATTAATATAATTATTGTCAATATTATGTAAATTATTTCCATATTTTATCCTTTGAGTTTATTGTGAATTTTGATGATTTCTTCTAAATAATCACTTATACCATCTTCTAGGCTATATTGTGGTTTATAATTAAAATTATCATCAAGTTTTGCTTCAGTATGGAATTGATAGGCACTTTTATATGGATTAGGTATATATTTTTTTTCAAGTGCTTTTTCTAATATTTTTCTTTTGACTAGCTCGTTTTGTAAAATATCTACAATACTCTCAAAACTCCTAGCCTTGCCACTACCTACATTATAAACTCCACCATTAGCATTCATTGCAGCGATATTTGCATTTGTAACATCTTTTATATATACAAAATCTCTAAAGATTTTATCACTTCCAACGAAAAGTTTAGGCGAGTTGTTGTTTAGGATTTGCAAACCAAATTGTAAAATCATAGAAGCGGTTGTATCTTTATAAAATTCATTTTTACCATAAACATTGAAATATCTAAGCCCCACAGCTCCTGTATCTTTAGCGATTTTATCCATAGTTAGTTTTGAAAAAGCATAAGGATTTTTAGGCATTTCATTAAGCCCTACGGTTTGTGGGCTTGGTGCATCTCCATAGACACTAGCACTACTTGCGTAAATTAATTTTGCATTATGCTTGTTAGCTAAAAATAATATACGATAAAATGTATTAATATTTGTTTTAAATACTATATTTTCATTATAAAGTGTAGTATCAGAAATAGCCGCAAAGTGATAAATAACCTCAGGTTTAAATTTATCAATAGTTTCATAAAAATCATCATCTAATAAGTTTGCAGTATAAATTAGCCCATTAAATTCTAATAAATTATTGAAAGTTCCAAAATATTTTCTTTTATTATTTTCGTATTTTTCACCATTATCAAAATTATCAATTACTAAAACTTCATGATTTTTACATAATTCATTAGCTAAATTTGAACCTATAAAACCAGCTCCACCAGTTATTACTATTTTCATTTTTTATCCTTTAATATAATAAATTTATTCTATCAACATCGCTCCAGCTAAGTTGATTTTGCTTTTTATAATTTAAAATTCTTTCAGCATATCTTGCCAAAATATCAGTTTCTACATTTACTAAATCGCCTATTTTATAACTATTAAAAAGTGTATCTTTTAATGTAATATCAATGATTGTAAGCCGAACACCATCGTTTATAACATCGTTTATAGTAAGGCTTACTCCATCAATGGCAATGCTACCTTTTTTACAAACAAAAGGCATTAATTTTTCATCAAGACTTATATAAAAATCTATTCCACTATTTAGTTTTTCAATTTTTTTGATTTTACCAAGCCCATCAATATGCCCACTTAAAATATGTCCATCAATCCTATCTCCAACTTTCATTGCTAATTCTGTATGAACTTTAGCTCCAATTTTAAAAGGCTTTACTATGTTTTGTGTTTCTGTACTTAAATTTAAATTAAAACCATCATTATTAATTTTTGTTACACTAAGGCAAATACCATTAGTTGCAACACTATCTCCTATGTTAGGTTTTAAATTTGAAATTAATGTAAGATTATTATTTGAAAAACTTTTTATAATTCCTGTGTGTCTTATTAAACCATTAAACATCATTTATCCTTTATAATTAGTATATTATAAAAAAAAGGATTAATGATGTATGATATTATAGTAATTGGTGCTGGTCATGCTGGTGTTGAAGCGGCACACGCAAGTGCTAAAATGGGTAAAAAAACACTACTTCTTACGATTTTAAACGATAGAATTGGAGCAACTTCTTGCAATCCTGCAATAGGCGGACTTGCAAAAGGACATTTAGTAAAAGAAATAGCCGCACTTGGCGGAATTATGCCAAAGATTACTGATTTAAGTGCGATTAATTACAAGACTTTAAATGAGAGCAAAGGTGCAGCTGTTCGTGGAACTAGAGCTCAAATAGATATGGATGAATACAATAAAAATGCTAAAAATATATTATTAAATATGCCTAATTTAGACATTTCTCAAGAAATGGTTACAGAGCTTTTAGTAAAAGATAATGAAGCTTATGGAGTAAAAACCGAGCTTAATAAAACTTATGAAGCTAAGAAAATAATTTTATGCAGTGGGACATTTTTAAATGGTTTAATTCATGTAGGTTTAAGCAAGATAAAAAGTGGTCGTGTAGGAGAGCTTAGTGCTAGTGAGTTAGGCGATAATTTAGCTGCTTTAGGGCTTAATCGCGGAAGACTTAAAACTGGAACTTGTCCTAGAATTGCAGCAAGTAGTATTGATTTTAGCGTATTAGAAACTCAAGAAAGTGATTTAAATACTAAAGGATTTAGCTTAGAATTTACTTCTCATACATTGCCGCAACTTCCTTGCTATATAGCGCATACAAATACAACAACTCATGATATTATCCGTTCAAATTTTGATAAAGCTCCTATGTTTACAGGACAAATTAAAGGAGTTGGCCCTAGATATTGTCCTAGTATAGAAGATAAAATCAATCGTTTTGCAGATAAAGAAAGTCATCATTTATTTATTGAGCCACAGACAAAAGAAGCTACAGAATATTATATAAATGGTTTTTCAACTTCTTTACCATTTGAAGTTCAACATTCAATGATACGCTCGGTTAAAGGCTTTGAAAATGCTAAAATCACAAGACACGGCTATGCAATAGAATATGATTATTTTGACCCGCTTGATTTGTTTCATACTTTAGAAAGTAAAATTATTAAAAACTTCTATCTAGCAGGTCAAGTAAATGGGACAACTGGTTATGAAGAAGCAGCAGCTCAAGGGCTTATGGCAGCTATAAATGCAAGTTTGGCAATTGATAATAAAGATGGGCTTGTGTTACGCCGTGATGAAGGATATATTGGTGTTTTAATTGATGATTTAGTTACAAAAGGCACAAAAGAGCCTTATAGAATGTTTACAAGTAGGGCTGAGTTTAGATTATTACTTCGTGAAAGCAATGCAATCACAAGGCTTAATAAATACGCTTATGAGTGTGGTTTAAGAGATGAAAATAGCTTTAAATACTATGAAAATCAAATAAATGATATTAAAAAAGGTTTAGAGTTTTTATGTGAAAGCAGGGTTGTTCCTTCAAATTCTTTTAATGAATTATTAGCAAGTATTAATGAAGAGCCGATTTCTCAACCAACAACTCTTCAAAAAATCATAGCTCGTAGCACGATAACAAAGGAAAAAATGCTTTCTTTAGCACCAAGTTTGGCTAATTTAAATGATTTTGTTTTAGATGAAATTTTACTTGATGCAAAATATTATCATTATGTAAAATTACAAGATGAAAGTATTCAAAATCAAGCGAATTTGATTAAGATTAAAATTCCAAATGATTTTACTTATCGTGGAATTAGTGGGCTTAGCAATGAAGTTGTAGAAAAACTTGAAAAAAATAAGCCTGATAATTTGTTTGATGCAAGTAGAATTAGTGGAATTACCCCAGCTGCAATTGATATTCTTCAAATTTATATTAAATTAAAGGCTAAAAATTGATTAGACATTTAAGTAAGTTTAAGAAATTTTATTCTTTTTTAGTACTTGGGATATTTATGGGTATTTTTTCTTTTTTTATATGTATAAAGGAATATTCGCTTATCAAAAGGCTTGATAATTTAACACATGATGTATTTTTTAGGGTTAATGCATATTTGAGTGGTAATATAAAAGGTGATGATAGGATAAAAATAATTGATATTGATGAAAAATCATTAGCAGCTCTTGGTCAATGGCCTTGGGATAGGGATATTCTTGCTTGTTTGGTATATAAATTAAATTTAGCTAGTGTTGTTGGATTTGATATTTATTTTGCAGAAAACGATAAGCGTGGTAATATGACTAAAGGTATGGATGATTCTAGTTTTAGCACTTTAAATATTCCTAAGTATAATTTTTGTGAGAGAACACAAGATACTGATAAGGCATTTGCACTAGCGCTTTCAAAGACTAATAGTGTATTAGCATACGCTGTAAATTTAGGTTCTTATATAAATGATACGGAAAAAAAATTAGCCCCATTAAGTAATCAAAGCATAATAGAAGATAATATTGATTATTCATTTTTACAGCATGGTAAAAATATTACAGCAAGCATAGAAGAATTAAGCGATAATGCTTATGCAAATGGATTTGTTAATTCATATTCACATTTAGATAATGTAATTAGAAGTGCTTTTATGATGATGTATTATGATGATGGGCAATTTAAACAATTACTACCTAGTCTTGGTTTATCAATGTATGCAAAATATAAAAATGTAGATAATATTAAAGCTATAGGTGATGGTTTATCTCATATTAATCTTTTTATAGATGAAAACAAACCTATAGTTTTAAGTCAGCAGGCATTACTTGGTTTATTTTTTAAAGGATATCATCCACATTATCAATATATTAGTGCTATTGATGTGCTAAATGGTAGTGTTAATGAAGAGTTTTTTAAAAATAAAATTGTTTTAATTGGTACAAGTGTTGTCGGGCTTAATGATATTAGGAGTAATGCTTTAGATGAGAATTTACCTGGAGTTGAAATTCATGCAAATGCTATTGACAATTTATTAAATCATGATTTTTTGATTTTACCTAGATATTTAGCTGAAATTACTTTTGCTTCACTAATAGCAATTATTGTTTTAAGCATTGTCTTTATGTATATAAAATCAATATTTTTACAAGTTATATGTAATTTTTTATTAATCGGTTTTATATTGATAGGGCATTATTATATATTAATTAATGATAGATTTGTTCTAAATACTTTTGAACTTGTATTAGTATCAATATTAATGAGTATTTTTGGACTTATTATAAATTTCTTTCTTGAAGCAAAACAAAAAGAATTGATTAAATTAAAATTAGAAAAAAAAGTTTCAAAAAGTGTTGCAGAGCAATTAATTAATACGGATAATAATGTGTTTAGCACTACAAAAAGAGAAATATCAGTATTTTTTAGTGATATTAGAGATTTTACTACGATTAGTGAGAATATGGATGCCGCTGATTTAGTTGAATTTTTAAATACTTATATGACCCCTATGAGTGATATTATTTTTAAATATAACGGAACGGTTGATAAATATATAGGCGATGCTGTTATGGCGTATTTTAATGCTCCAAATGATTTAGAAAATCATGCTGATTGTGCTTTACAAGCTGCAATTGAGCAAATAAAAGCCTTAAAGCTTTTAAACGAAGATTGGGGTAAAAAAGGACTTCCTTATATAAATATAGGTATAGGAATTAACACAGGTGAATGTATTGTAGGGGAGATGGGAAGCCTTTCAAGAAGTGATTATACTTGTATAGGAGATGGGGTAAATACCGCAAGTAGGGTAGAAAGCTCTTGTAAAAATTATAAGGCAAATATTTTAATTAGCGAACAAACCAAAAATGCTTTAGTTGATGAAAATTTATACGAGTTAATATTGGTTGATGAAATTAAGTTAAAAGGAAAAAATGAGTTTACAAGGCTTTATAAGTGTTTAGGTTATAAGGGTGAAAATTTAAGTTTATGGAAAAAATTAAGCTAGTTTATTACTAGCTTAAATTTTTAGAAAATTTCGTATTGATTAAAGAAAGTTTCATCATCATTTATAAGTTTTAAGTCTATTAATTTTTTTATGACTTCTTTATTACATTCTGTAGTTTCAGGCCATTTATTTATATAATTATCTAAAATATTTTTACTATAAGCAGCTACTAAAACTCCGTTTTCATCAATAATAATATCATTTGCAGGGTCATAATTATTAAAAGCTTTCCATATTAACATATAAGGGTTGTTTAAATTTACTCCTTCATCAAATAATACAACAATTCCGCCCAAATAATTTTTACATATTTCATAAATTTCTTTTAAATTATTATCTCTTTTAAGACTAATACAAGTGATTTGCGTTTTACTTTCGGCATAATAAATACTATATTCACATAATCCTAAAGGTTTTAATGTATCTAATAGATTTTTTAAATCAGGTTTATATTCTATTTTTTCTTTTTCTAAATTTTCATCTTTATATGTATTTGCATGATAGTGTGCATTATTTGTAGCGTCTAACCCAAGTTTTCCACCCATACCTAATCTTGTGCTTGAATGATCTAGTTCATCACAAATTCCATAACTTTTTAATAATCTATTTGGTGAGAAATTATTTAAAATATATTCACAAATAGCTGGATAGTCTCTTAAATTTGGTGCATATTCATCAACAAATATAGCGTTTTTTACAAAACTCATTTGTCCTACCCCCCAAAATGCATGCATATTAGCCATAGCTGAACCTAAATAATTATTTTTTATTTTTGCTATTATTAAATTATGAAAAACACCGTTTTCAGGCATACAATAATCAATCAAATCAGGGCAAGTTGTCTTAAGTAGTGGTAAAAATATTCTCTCTGTTCCATACCCCATCCATTTATCTTCAAGTGGAGGTTTTCCAACTACCGTTGCATTATAAATTGGCTCATTTTTGCCTGTAATTTTTGTAATTTTCATAACAGGAAAATTACCTTGCGGGGTATAAAATCCCGTATGGTCTCCAAATGGACCTTCAATAGCAAAATGATTTACATCAATTTCGCCTTCTATTACAAAATCACTATTACTTGGTACATACAAATCATTAGTATCACATTTAACTAATTTTGCTCCTTGTTTTTTGATAAATCCATAAAGCATTAATTCAAATATACCTTTAGGCAGTGGTGCTTGAGCGCAAAATATATGAAGTGGGTCGTCGCCTATCGCAATAGCTATTGGCATTTTTTTATTAGCCTTTTTATATTCATGAAAAAAATTATTTGCGTCTTTATGTAGTTGAAAATGCATAATTAAATGCTTACTATCAATTACTTGCAAACGATACATCCCTAAATTATTTTGCTTACCATCAAGGCTTTTGGTATAAACCTGACCCATCGTAATAAATGCACCTGCGTCTTTTTCCCAAGTTTTAAGAATTGGCAATTCATTTAGTAAATATTCTTTTTGTTTACAAGGTGCATTTTTGTTAATCTCTCTTTTTGGAGCTATATTTTTTAAAGAAAATAATTTTTTGGCTAAGTCAATTTTAGCACCAAATGTTGGTGGGATATGTAAATTTAATAAAGATGAAATTTCATTAGCAATCTCATCTGTGCTTTTTCCAAGTACTAAATTTAATGCTTTTTTATTTGCAAAAACATTCATAATTACTGGAATTTTACAAACTTTTCCATCCTTTATAGGTTTTGTGAATAGTAAAACTTTAGAATCTTCTTTTTTAGCCTCTAAATATGCTAGATGAGGTATTTCCAGCTCAGTATCAAGAGGGGTTTCAATTATGTTTAATAAATTTGCTTTTTTTAATTTTTCTATATAATTTTTCATAGCATTTCTTTTAATAATTCTTCATTTTCAGCTAGAATTTCTAAAGCTCCATGCTTTATAAATTCTTTTGCTAAAACTACCCCAAAATCACTTGCATTTGCTTGATTAATCTTTCTTTGCATTTTTATAATTTTACTAGCATCAATTAAGCCAATAATCGCATTTACACAAATAATCTCATCATCAATAAAAGCTGCATTAATTCCTATTGGAGCACCACAACCACCATTTAAAGTAGCAGTAAAATCACGCTCAATTTTGCATAATAATGCTGTTTTAGGGCAATTTAATTTAGATACAAGATTTAACACCTTTTCATCATTAATACTCTCAATCGCAACAGCACCTTGACCTGCTGAAGGTATCATAATTTTTGTATCTAAAATCTCATAATTTAACTCATCTAAAAGATTTAATCTCTTAAGTCCTGCATAAGCTAAAACTATCGCATCAAATTCGCCATCTTTTAATTTTTTAAGTCTAGTTTGTAGATTTCCCCTTAATGAATGAATAGAAAAATCATCTCTAATTAATCTTAATTGCATTTGGCGGCGAAGACTTGTTGTGCCAATTTTTGCGCCTTGTTTTAGTTCATTTAATGATTTTTCATTTCCACGAAAAACCACAACATCATTAGGAGTTTCTCTTTTGCAAATACTAGCAAGTTTAAAATCATACGCCAAACTTGCCCCAACATCTTTTAAAGAATGAACGCTAATTTGTGCAAGCCCATCGTGCATTGCGTTTTCTAATTCTTTAATAAACAAATTCTTCCCACCAATTTTTGCTAAAGGAGTATCTAAAATAACATCTCCTTTAGTGCTAAGCTCTAATAATTCTATATTTAAACTAGGCTCAATTTCTTGTAATTTCGCCTTTACAAATTCGCTTTGCCATAAAGCAAGTAATGATTTTCTAGTAGCTATTTTCATATTTTTCCTTTAAGATTGTTGTTTTATTCTGCAAACTAATGCTTCTTGTAAAAGTGTTCTTGCAACCACTGCTTCTTCTTTTATCATTTTTACATTTTCACCTAGATTGTCAAATATTTTTTTCTCATCTTTATTAATTCTTATGATTAAATTTACATTTGGTGCATAATCTATGATTTTTTTGCTAACTAATTCTAGTGTTTGTTCGTTTGATATTGTTACAATTACTGCTGCACTAGATTTTATATTCGCATTTTCAAAACTCATATCTTGTTCAGCACTTGCATAATAAACATTTTCACCTCTACTTTGTCCTAATTCAACCAAACTCATATCATTGTCTAATGCTATATAAGGAATACCTTGATTTTTTAGTTTTAATACAACTTCTTGACCTAATAATCCATAACCAAATATTACAAAATGTCCATTTAAACTATCTATTTTCGGCATAATAGCAACTATTTCATCATTTGTAATGGTAGCTATTTTTTTAACATTCTTTAGTATAAATGGTGATATTATCATACTTAATATTACTGATAATGTAAGTAGTCCTGCTATATCGTTATCTATCATTTTATTTGATAGTAATATGCTAAAAATAGCAAGAGAAAATTCTCCTATTTGTGATACACTAAGAGCTGTTTTTAATGCTTCACTTTTTGTATTTTTCAGTGATAACAATACAAAAATACAAATAGTTTTTAATAGCATTATTCCAATAGTTAGAGCTATTATTAAGAACCACTTGCTTATTATTATTTGCAAATTTATTTGCAATCCAACTGTTATAAAAAATATGCCTAATAAAATATCTCTAAATGGGATTAAGTCAGCTTCTATTTGGTGTTTAAATTCAGTTTCGGCTATCATCATTCCTGCTATAAAAGCTCCAAGTGAGTATGAAAAACCAAAATAATATGCTAAAAATGAAGCACCAACTACAGTAAATAATATTGTAGCTATAAAAATTTCTTGTGAATTAGTTTTTAATACATAATATAATATTCTACCATATATGTATTTTCCTATAAAAAATAATAAAAATAATACTATACTAGCCGATACTAATGTTTTTATTATAAGACTACTAATTGATGTTCCATTTTGTCCTAGAATATCAATCATTAATAAAAGTGGTATTACTGCAATATCTTGAAAAAGTAAAATTCCTAATGCCTTTCTTCCATATTTTTCATTTATATCTTTATTTTCGTTAAGTATTTTTAGTACTATTGCTGTAGATGATAGTGATATTGCAAATCCTATAATAAGAGATGTATTTTCATCTACATTAAATCCGTATTGAAGTAGCACAGCAAGTACTAATCCAGTAATACCCATTTGTAAAGCACCATTAACGAAAACATCAGTCTTCATAGTCATTAGATGTTTTACTGAAAATTCAAGTCCTATTGTAAACATTAAAAAAACAATTCCAAATTCAGCAATATGGTTTAGTTGTTCTGATGTTGTTACATAAAACACTTCTTCTATTATAAAGCCAGTAGCTATATAGCCTATGATTGTTGGTATATTAAATTTTTTTAATATTACATTTAACACAATAGCTATAGCACTTGTAGTTAAGAATATTTCCAAAAAGCCTTGCATTAATTATCTTTATCCTCGTAAAAAATGATATCAAATTTGTTATTTTGTTTTACCAAAGCATTTTTTTGCTTTTTTTGATTCATTAGTAATTCTTCATAATTAGATATTTGACTTTTTAATTCTAATATTATGCTAACTCCAGCTAAATTTACCCCTAAATCTCTAGTAAATCTTAAAATCATTTTGATTCTATCTACATCTTTTTGAGAATACATCCTAACTTTTCCACAGGTTCTATTAGGTTCTATTAGACCTTCTCTTTCATACTGCCTTAATGTTTGTGGGTGTATGTTTAATTGTTTAGACACTACAGAGATTAAGAATACTGGTTCATCATAATTCATTTTTTCTCCTTTATAAATACTCTTTTAATATTTTCACTACTTTATCATCAAGTGTGTTTATGTTAGGTAAAATAACCTTGACTCTTAAAAATAAATTACCTTGATTTTTAGAATAAGAATTATAAATTCCTTTTCCTTTTACCCTTATTAATCCACCATTTTTTATATTTTCACCTATTGTTATTTTTAATCCTTTTTCTTTAGGCGTATCAAATTCGATTTTTCCACCAAATAAAGCAGTTTTAAGTGGTATTTGAATTTCTTTTATTAAATCGTCCCCATCTCTTTCATATTCGTTGCTTTTTGTAATTTTTATAACTGCTTTTAGTGTTTTTTTATTATTTGTAACTGAAATTTCTTGATTATTTACAACGCCAGATTTTATATCTACTTCAAAAGATTCTCCATTTATTGTAATATATTTTTTTGCTCCTAATACAGAATCATTAAATGATATTTCTAACTCAGTTTTCATAGGTCTTGAATAATTTTTATTAAATCCATTAAAACCACTAGTGCCGAACTGTGAAAAAATATTATCAAAATCAATATCGTTAAAATCCGAGGAAAAACCGTTTCCAAATCCTCCAAAATTTGGGTTATCATAAGCTTTTCTTTTTTTCTCATCACTTAAAACTTCATAAGCTTCAGTGATTTCTTTAAATTTTTCTTCTGCACCTTTGTTTTTATTTACATCAGGATGGTACTTTCTAGCTAGGCTTCTATATGCTTGTTTTATAGTATCAGCATTTGCATCTTTTTTTACACCTAAAATTTCATAGTAATTTTTCATTTTTTAATCCTAATAATATAAAATGTTTTACAAATTTTAGCTATTAAAGCTTAATAAAGTTTAACTAGCTACTATCAACACTTAAATTATACTTAAAGGAAAAAAATGCAAAAATGTATATTGGTAATAACCGATGGAATAGGGATAAACAAAGAAAATTATTATAATGCTTTTATGAGTGCTGCTAAACCGAATTATAAAATTTTAAATGATGAGGCTAAATTTTGTACTCTAAAAACAAGTGGTAAATCAGTAGGCCTTCCTGACGGAGTCATAGGTAATAGTGAAGTAGGACATATGACTATAGGAAGTGGAAGAATTATTTATCAAAATTTAGTAAGAATTAATAATGCCATTGAAGATAAAAGTATTTATGAAAATGATACATTAAATAAATTTATATCTAAATTTAAAAGAATTCATGTAATAGGTCTATATAGTGATGGTGGTGTTCATTCAAGCTATGAGCATTTTAATGTAATTTGCGAGATTGTAAGTAAAAACAGTAAGTGTTTTGCACATATAATCACTGATGGTAGAGATGTATTGCCACAAGAATTTTATGATTTTTATGAAAAAAATCCAAGTTATATAAAACCAAGTAGTATAAGTGGAAGATTCTATGCTATGGATAGAGATAACAACCTTGATAGAACTAGAGCATATATTGATATGCTTTTTAATGAAGATGAACCAAAGGATATGAGAGAGATTGTTTTAAATGCGTATAAAAATAATATAACTGATGAATTTATAGAGCCAACAAAATTAGATACAAGTGATATTAAAATGAATGATGGTGTTATTATTGTAAATTTTAGAAGTGATAGAGCAAGACAGTTAGCTAAAGAATTACAAGTAAATTTAAGTTCAGAGCAAGTTTTATGTATGTGTGAATATGATGAAAAATTAAATTTAGATGTTATTTTTCCAAAAGTTGAAATTAATAATACTCTAGCTGAAATTTTAAGTCAAAATAATTTAAAACAATTTCACACAGCAGAAACTGAAAAATATGCACATGTAAGTTTTTTCTTTAATGGTGGGGTTGAGAAAGAATTTAAAAATGAAGCTCGTGTTTTAGTACCTAGTCCTAAGGTAAAAAGTTATGCAGAAATGCCAGAAATGAGTGCTTATAAAGTATGTGATTGTGTTTTAAAAGCCATTGATGATGGTTATGATTTTATAGTTGTAAATTTCGCAAATGGAGATATGGTAGGACATACTGGCGATTATAATGCAGCTATTAAAGCTGTAGAAAGCGTTGATTATTGTTTAGGTAAAATTATGTTGAGTGCTAAAAATAATAATTATGCTTTATTAATTACTTCAGATCATGGTAATTGCGAGGCTATGAGAAATAAAGAAGGAAAAAAACTTACAAATCATACTACTTTTGATGTTGGTTGTTGGCTTTATAATTATAAAAAAGACATAAATTTAAAGAATGGCTCATTAGCTAATGTAGCAGCAAGTGTATTAAAAATACTTGATTTAGAAAAACCGAAGGAAATGGAAGAAGCTTTATTTTAAGAATTTACTATGAGAAATCATAGTAAATTTGCATTATTTATTAATACCTAATACTTTACAATATTCACAATAGACGCAACTAACCGAGCGTTTAGCACATACTAAAGGTATGTTTCTTTTTTTAGCTTGATTTTTAATTTTTTTCATAGTGTTATGATTTAAAAAACTTGTAAGCATAACTACACAGCCAGTATCTTGTGGTATATTTTGACGATTTACTCTATTTTCATTCCTAGCATCCCAATGTGTTATATTGCTTGCACCTAAATTTTGTAATACAGCCTTTATAGGTGTAATCTCATCTGCACCAATAACTAATACTGACATTGTATATCTCCTTAAAATAATTTTGAAAATTATAATTAAAAAACTTTAAAATAAACTGATAATTATTATTATTTGATTAAAAAATAAATTTATTTTTATTTTTAAATAAGTTAAAATTAAGTAAAAAAAGAGATAATCAAAGCTTATTTTACAAAAAGGATGAAAGATGAAAATTATAGATTTAATTAAACATAATAAATATCTTACTATCCGTCATCATATCAAACACCTACATAATATCCATTAAATTATATATCGTTTTTAGTTGTGTTTTACACTCTATGATTGTATTTTAGACAAAGGAAAAAAATTGAAGAATTTAGAAAATATTTTTAAAGTAATTTTTCCACTTGCAATAGTGATTATTACTACTTATTATTGTTATCCATTTAAAGAACTTAGCGAAGCAGAGCATTTAGCTTATCTTAAAAGTTATGGCACTACTTTAGGACTTACTTCACTTGGTTTGATTATTGGTCTTACTGGTGGATTTTTATTAGCGTTTTTATTAGTGCTTAGGAATAGATTTTTAACAATGTTAATCAATGAATATTTAGATTTAATTAGGGGTATGCCATTAATGCTGCTTTTAATGATATTTGCATTTGTGGTTTTTGCTCAAGTTGAAAATGTATTTTTTGTAGCTGTTATTGCTTTAGGACTTAATTCTAGTGCTTATGTTGCAGAGATTATTAGAAGTGGGATTGAAAGCGTTGATAAAGGTCAAATGGAAGCAGCAAGGTCTATGGGTTTATCACACTTTCAAGCTATGAAAATGATAGTTTTTCCACAAGCTGTTAAAAATATCATTCCTGCTTTAGCAAATGAGTTCATATCGTTGTTTAAAGAAACTTCAGTAGTTGCGTTTATAAGCGTTGTTGATTTGACTTTTCAAAGCAAGATTTTTCAATCACTTTTATACGACCCTAAGCCTTATATTTTCGCAGGTGTTGTGTATTATGCTAGTGTTAAAGTATTTACTTGTTTTGTAAGATTATTAGAAATGAGGCTAAAAAGAAATGATTAAGATATCTAATTTATGCAAAAATTACGGGAATTTAGAAGTATTAAAAGATATTAGTGTAGAGATTAATAAAGGCGATATTATTGCTATTATTGGACCTAGTGGCGGTGGAAAAAGCACATTTTTAAGATGTTTAAATAAACTTGAAGTTGCAAGTAGTGGGGAGATTTTAATCAATAATGAAAATATCTTAGATGAAAAAATTGATATTAATAAGCACAGACAAAAAGTATCAATGGTATTTCAACATTTTAATCTATTTGCAAATAAAAATGTATTGGATAATTTGATTTTAGCCCCTGTTAGTTTAAATATTTTAAGCAAAGATGAAGCTATTAAAAAAGCTAGAAATCTTTTAGCTAAAGTTGGTTTAGCTGATAAAGAAGAGTTCTTCCCACACAAATTAAGCGGCGGTCAAAAACAAAGAATAGCAATAGCAAGAAGCCTTATGATGGAGCCTGAAGTTATATTATTTGATGAGCCAACTAGTGCGCTTGACCCTGAAATGGTAGGAGAAGTTTTAGGACTTATTAAAGAAATAGCAAGTGGAGATAATGCTCCTATTATGATATTAGTAACTCACGAAATGGGTTTTGCAAAAAATGTAGCTAATAGGGTATTTTTTATGGAAAGTGGCAAAATAGCAGTAGATGATACGCCACAAGTTGTATTTAACTCTAGCACAAATGCTAGATTAAATGAGTTTTTAAACAAAGTTTTAAATCATTAGGATTAGATATGAAAAAGATTTTTTTAGCTTTATTTATAACTTTATTTGCTTATGCAAATGAAGTTGTTAAGGTTGGTATTTCAGCAAATTACGCTCCATTTGATATGATGGTTGATGGTAAATTGAGTGGTTTTGATGTTGATTTAGTAAATGAGATTTCAAAGGTTGCTAATCTTAAGATTGAATTTGTCAATATGAGTTTTGATGGGCTTATTCCATCTTTAGTAGCTGGTAAAATCAATATGATAGCTTCAGGAATGAGTATTAGCGAAAGAAGAATGAAGAATTGTGATTTTTCTAATCCTTATTTTTTTGGAAAAACTATGTATCTTAAAAGAAAGGGCGATACTTTCATTACAAAAGAAGATTTAAAAGGTGTTAAAACAGGAGTGAAACTTGGCACAATTCAAGAAAATACTGCAAGAAAGCTAGGTGCTAATGTGATTTTACACGAAGATTCAGCAGTGGTTGTTATGAGCCTTGTGAATAAGCAAATAGATGCGGTTGTTTTTGATTCTTTTGTGGCTAAGAAATTTATGGCAAAAAATCCTGAAATTGAGAGTTTTTATGAAGAAAATGACGGGGCTTTAGGTTTTGCATTTGCATTTGCAAAGGATAAAAATAAAGACTTAATTGATATAATTAATAAAGCCCTTGAAGAAGTAAAAGCAAGTGGTAAGTATGATGAGCTTATCAAAAAATACGGGCTATAAGGAGTAGTTATGAAAAAGTTTTTATTAGTAGTGTTTGCACTGGTTTTTAGTGCTTGTTTATATGCAAATGACAAGGTTTATAAAGTTGGGATTTCTCCTGATTATCCTCCATTTGATATGTTAGTTGATGATAAGATTAGTGGTTTTGATGCTGAATTATTTGATAATTTAGCAAAAATTGCTGGTATAAAATATGAGTTTAAAGCTATGAGTTTTGATGGACTTATTGCAGCACTTAAAGCGGGTAAGATTGATGCTATTATGAGTGCTATGAGTTCAAGCGAACAAAGAAAAAAAGCTTGTGATTTTAGCAATGTTTATTATAAAGCTAAGACAATTTATCTAAAGCATAAAGATAGTAGTATCGCAACTAAAGATGATATAAAAGGTAAAAAAGTAGGAGTGCAATTAGGCACGGTTCAAGAAGCAGCAGTAAAACAAGTAGGTGCATTAGTACAACCTAATGAAAATCCTGTTGTTTTAGTAATGGCTTTAAATGATAAAAAATTAGACGCTTTAGCATTTGATGCACTTGTGGCAAGAGAATATTTAGCAAAATATCCTAATTTAGCTGAATTTTATAATGAAGATGATGGCACAGAAGGATTTTCTATAGCGTTTAGCAAAAATGAAAATGTAGAGCTAAGAGAGAAATTAAATAAAGCTTTAGAAGAATTTATAAAAACTAGCGAATATGAAGCTTTACTTAAAAAATACAATATAAATTAATATGAGAAGTGATTTTTTTAAGCCTAGATTTAAAACTAGGCAAATTAGTGTAGGCGGGGTTAAAATCGGTGGTGATGCTCCAATTAGCGTTCAATCAATGCTATTTACAAAAACTCAAGATATTAATGGATGTTTAGAGCAATTAATTGAGTTAAAATTAGCAGGTGCTGATATAGTAAGAGTTGCGTGTTTGGATATAAAAGATGCAAGGGCTTTAGCAGAACTTAAAAAGCAAAGCCCACTGCCGCTAATTGTAGATATTCATTTTAATCACAAATTAGCTTTATATTGTGCTGAATTTATAGATGGGATTAGAATAAATCCAGGAAATATCGGTGGCAAAGAAAATATAAAAGAAGTAGTAAATGCTTGTAAGCAAAGAAATATTCCTATAAGAATTGGTGTAAATCACGGAAGTATTGAAAAACAATTTGAAAATAAATACGGCAGAAGTGTAAAAGCCTTGCTTGAGAGTGCTGTTTATAATATTAAATTACTTGAAGATTTTGATTTTAGGGATATTAAAATAAGCATTAAAACTTCAGACGCACAAAGCACAATAGAAAGTTATACTAGATTAAGAGAATTGTGTGATTATCCGTTTCATTTAGGAGTAACTGAAGCAGGAACTAAGTTTCATAGCACGATAAAAAGCTCAATTGCTATAGGTCAGTTATTATTAAATGGCATAGGCGATACTATTCGTGTTTCTATGACAGGAGAGCTTAGCGAAGAAATAAGAGTCGCTAAAGCGATTTTGCAAGATAGCGGAGTGCAAAAAAGCGGTATAAATATAATCTCTTGTCCAACCTGTGGAAGAATACAAAGCGATTTATTAAGTGCTGTTAAAGTGGTTGAAGAAAAGACAAAACACATTAAAGCACCATTAAATATAAGTGTAATGGGTTGTGTTGTAAATGCTTTAGGAGAAGCTAAAGGAGCTGATGTAGCAATTGCGTTTGGCAAAAATGAAGGCTTAGTAATAAGACACGGCGAAGTGGTTGCAAAATGCAAATATGATACTTTAGTAGATAGATTTTTAGATGAAGTATTAGACGAAGCAAAACTTCACGAAGAATAGAATTTGAAATTCCTATTTCAAATTCTTATTTTAATTTCTTTAATTTTTACGAGAGATTAAAATAAGAATTAAGGAAGAATTATGAGTAAGTATTTTGATATTGAATTAGAGCAAAGTATTTTATTAGCTTGTATAGAAAATAATGAAAATATAGATATAGCCGCAAGTATTATTAAGCCAAGTGATTTTTCATATAGATTACACGCTGATATATTTGAGTTTATATTAAATAAAAGAAGACTTAGAGAGAGTGTGGATTTAAAGCAACTTAAAATTGTATTTAATAATGCTAAGGAAAATTTTTGGTCTACATTAGAAAATCAAAATTCATTAATAGATGTAGATTCTTATTCTAAGACTTTAAGAAATTTAAGTTTAAAAGATAAGTTAAATTCATTAATGCAAGTTACTACATCAGAACTTTCAAGTGTTGATGATAGTATAAAATATACCCATGATTTAAATGCTAAGATTTATTCTTTAGTATCAGGTGTAAACGATAAAAATTTAAAAAATTCAATAACTGCTATTAATGAATTTTATGAAGAATTAAATAGGGTATCAAAATTAATTGATAGGGATATTGTAGGTATAGATACAGGTTTTGAGACACTCAATAAATATACAAAGGGTTTTAAGTCAGGTGAATTAATAATTTTAGCAGCTCGTCCTGGTATGGGTAAAACTACGTTTGCACTTAATATTTTACTACATTCTTTAAAAAGAGATGTTGGAGTTGTGTTTTATAGTCTTGAAACTGAAGCACATAAAATTATGGCAAAATTAATATCACAAGATACTGGAATTCCACTACAGTCATTGCTTACTGCTAGATTAGATGGAGATATGGAAAAAATGCAGCATAGCGCTAATTTTTTGAGTGAAAAAACACTATATATTTATGATAATGGAAATTTAAATATAGAATTTTTAAGGTCATCTTTAAGAAGATTAAAAGAAGAACATACAAATATAGGATTATGTATTATTGATTATATTCAACTTATGAATTCATTAAATACGAGAGCAGATAGGCATGTTCAAGTTAGCGAGATTAGTAGGGGATTAAAATTACTTGCATTAGAATTAAAACTTCCTATTTTAGCACTATCTCAAGTTAATCGTTCAGTTGATTCTAGACAAAATAAAAGATTAATTTTATCGGATATTAGAGAAAGTGGTAGTATAGAGCAAGATGCTGATTTAATATTGTTTATTAATCAATCAGATGAAAATTATGATAGAGAAAATAATATTAATGCTGAAAAACATATGATATTAGAAATTGCAAAAAATAGAAGTGGTGGATTAGGGGATATACATTTTGATTTTCAAATTTCTAAGGCAAGATTTACAAAATTAGATACTCATCAAACTGATTATTTAGACTAAATTGTAATTTTGTAACAAATTTGTAATAAAAATTTGATTTTTATTTTATAAATTACTTAAGTGTTATAGAATGAAATTTAATTTATTTTAAGGAGAAAGTATGAAAAAGTATTTAAGCTTTGCACTTGTTTTTGCTAGTACTTGTTCATTTGCTATTGATGCAAGTGTATCTAAGACAAAATCAGCAACTGGGATTGATTTAAAAGAAGCTGAGTGGATTGTTCCTGCCACAATAGGAGATGATGGTTATATTGATGAAAATAAAATGCCAAAGGGTTCAAAATATGCAGAAGCTGTAATTTTAGGTAATAAAATTTTAAATGAAACTACTTATTATATAGGACCAAAAGCAAAAGATGAAAGTAAAAGATACGCAGGAAATAATCTATCCTGTAGTAGTTGTCATGCAAATGGTGGAACTATCCCTTATGAGTCAGGTTTTGTAGGAATTTATGCGAGATTTCCGCAGTATTTAGCAAGGGGTGATAAGGTTGCAACTATTGAAGATAGGATTAATGGTTGTATGGAACGCAGTATGAATGGTAAAATGCTACCTTTAAATTCGCCAGAAATGAAAGCTATGGTTGCTTATATGCATTATTTAAGTCAAGGGGTTGCAATAGGTGCTAATACGAAAGGTCAAGGTTTAGCAAAAATTGATTTATTAAATAGAGCAGCAGACCCTAAAAAAGGTAAAGAAATTTATGCTGATAAATGTGCTGCATGCCATGGAGAAGATGGTGCTGGTATGGTAAATGATGAACAAAGAGGAGGATATTATATTTATCCAGCTTTATGGGGTAATGATAGTTATAATACAGGTGCTGGTATGTATAGATTAATAAAAGCAGCACAATATATTAAGCAAAATATGCCTAAAGGTGATGCTACCTTAAGTACTGAAGAAGCGTTTGATGTAGCAGCTTATATTAATTCACAAGTTCGTCCTGTTAAAGAAAATAGAGACAAAGATTTTCCTGATAGAAGAACTAAACCATTAGATATGGATGTAGAGCCATATGATGATGATTTTAGTATAGAACAACACCGCTATGGTCCTTATATTGAAATGAATAAAGTAAGTAAAGCAAGTAGCAAATAATAAAAAGCCCTTATTTTAGGGCTTATAAATTTATTTTAACTAATTTGTAATGTGGGTCGAATCTAAACGATAGTAAATTTTCATAGATTCCAAAAAGCACCATAAATGTTACAAATGAACTTCCACCGTAGCTAAAAAATGGCAAAGGAACTCCTACAACTGGTGCAAAACCTATTGTCATTGAAATATTTACACCTACATAAATAAAAATTAAAATGGCCAGACCTGAGGTAAAAACTCTTGCAAAATAATCTTTTTTTAATATTCTATTAAGGCTTAATAAATGTAAAATAAGAGATAAATATCCGGCTAGTAAAATACAAGCACCTATAAATCCATATCTTTCTATTGTATAAGCAAAGATAAAATCGCTAGTACTAATAGGTAAAAATTTAAAATGTGTTTGAGTAGCGTCATCTTTGCTTTTTCCACTTACTCCACCACTACCTATTGCAATCATACTTTGTCTTACTTGATAACTTGGTTTTTCACTTAGAAAATCTACTATTCTTTTTTTTTGATAATCATTTAAATTATTATATATTAGCGGAGAAATTGGAGCTAGTATTCCAATGATTAATATTCCAGTTAGTATTATTTTATAGTTTATGCCAACTAAAAATAATACAACATAGCCAACTATTAATATAATTAAAGCCGAACCTAAATCAGGCTCACTTTTGATTAAAATAAATGGTAATATTATGTAAAAACTAAATTTTGCAAATTCTTTAAATTTATATCCTCCTGCTGGCGGTGGATTTATTTTTATTAAATATGCCAACATAAGTAAAAAAGCTGGTTTAAAAATTTCACTAGGTTGGATTGTAAAATTTGTAAAAGGAATCTCTAGCCATCTTTTAGCGCCTAATTTTGTAGCACCTAAAATATCAACTAGCATTAATAATCCTATGCAAAACCAATAAAAAAATGGTATTAGCCATTCTAATTTTCTAATCGGTAATAAAAAAAATACACAAAAACTCATAAACCCTATAGTTATATATAATATTTGCTTATGTGCTAAAACTGTATTTGCCTCATTGATTAATATGAAAGAAAAGCCTATTATAGGTAATACTATAAAAGGTAATATAAAATCAAAATGAGTGAAAATTTTACCGTCTAGTTTTATCAATTTACAACCTTTTGCTAAATTTATTTGTGAATATGAATAAAAAAGGTTAATATTGAGTAAGATTATAGCTGATAGAGTTGAAAGAATTGATGTCTTTATAGCTAATGTATTAAATGATAGTCGTTCAAAAGTAGCGAATTTAATTAAAAATAATAATATTTTAGTGAATAATAGGACAGTTAAAACATCATATAAATTAAATATATGTGATGAAATTATTATAAATTTACCAAAATTGCAAGAAACAAATATTAGATATGAAGTAAATTTTAATGTAGAAATTATTTATGAAGATGATGATATTTTAGTAATTAATAAGCCTATTAGAATAGCTACACACGGAGCTAGTAGTTTAAAAGAAGCATCTTTGGTTGAGTGGTTGCTTGATAATAATTATAAATTAGCTGATATTAATGGTAGGATTAGGGCTGGAATTGTGCATCGTTTAGATAAAGAAACTAGTGGTGTAATGATAGTAGCTAAGACAAACAAAGCTTATTTAAATTTAGCATCACAAATAAAAGATAGATTAGTCGATAGAATTTATATAGCTGTAACAAATCTTAGAGTTAATTGTGAAAATATTGAAAAATACATAAAGAGAAATGAAAATAATAGATTAAAAATGCAATCTTTAAGCGAAGATGAATGTATTAAAAAGTATGGAATGAATAAAGATAGATGGGGAAAATGGGCTAAGACCCATTTTATCAATTTATGCACTAAAGAAAATATAAATTTATTAGCTGCAAAGCTTGAAAGTGGTAGAACCCATCAAATAAGAACTCATTTAGCAAGCATAAATAGATTTATTTTAGGCGATAATATTTATGCTGACAGTAAAAATAAAATAGCAAGTAATCGTTTGATGTTACATTCTTTTTTTATAAATTTTAATCATCCTATAAGTGGTAAAAATTTATGTTTTATCGCCAAATTTGACAATGAATTTGAAAAATATTTAAATAATTTTGAAAATATTTGTTTAGATTATGAGTTTGCAATTAAATTATTAAATGATTTTAATAAAAATATTTTAAAATAGAAAAATAGTTTATTTTGAAGGGGATTATATGAATAATATTACTAAAGCTAGTTTTTTTACAGCAATGATTATAGGATTTAGTGCTTGTTCTTCTACTACGAATTTAAGTGAAGTAAGACCTGTAGATAACCTTACGAGCGTTACTAATATAAAGACATTACAGGGTATGAAAGATATTGGTTTTGAATGGGATCCTATTTATGATACAAATGTAAGTGGGTATAAAATTTTTAGAAAAGAAGTAAAAGAAGATGGTACAATAGGAAATGATGTGTTGATTGCTACAATAAAAGATAGATATGCTACGCATTTTTCTGATAATAATTTAAAAACAAATACTCAATATATTTATACATTTGCTACTTTTAATGATTCTGGATTATCAACTTTGAATCAGGTTAATGTTAAAACAAAGGGTACTATATCTGGTGTTACTTTTATACAAGCAATAGCTGGATTGCCAAATAAAATTAAAATTATATGGAGACCTCATAATGATACTAGGGTTGTAAAATATAATATTTATAAAAAAGATTTAAAATCCGATAATTGGCGTATATTAGCAACGGTAAATAATCGTTTAAGTGCTGAATACATAGATACAGTTAAGCCTAATATGTATGCTAGATATAAAATTAGTGCTGTTACTTTTAATGGTGTTGAAAGTGAATTTAGCCAAGAAGTTGAAGCTATAAGTAAGGTATTACCACCACAGGTTATAAATATTCAGGCTAGTTCAAATTTGCCTAAAAAAATAATACTTACTTGGGATGCACCAAAATATAATGATTTTGCCTATTATAGAATTTATTCTTCAAGAGCTTCATTGTTGCCTTTTTTTGAATTGGCTACAACACACGAAAATCAATATGAAGATTTAGTAAATGATGATGGAGTTACTAGATATTATTATATTACGATGGTAGATAAAGATGGCTTAGAAAGTCAAAAATCAAATGTAAATGTAGCTGGTATGAGTTTAGCAAAACCGAAATCTCCTATTATTACAGGATTTGAATTATATGGTGAAACTGGTCTTAAAGTTAAGTGGGTTAATAATGATAATCGCATAAAACATTTTAAGTTGTTTAAAAATGGTACTGAAATAGCTAATGGTATCAATGGTAATTTTTTCATAGATAGTTCTTATGTATCTGGTGATACATATCAAGTTGTAGGTATAGATGAGTATGGTATAGAATCAAAAGCAAGTTCAAAATTGAGTGTTAAATAATGCCAAATTTTAAAACAAAAGAGATATTAAATTTAGAATTACCAGTAATTTATGATGGTGTTAAATTTAATTTTAGTACCACTGAATATTTAGGTGTTGTTTTAGTTCATACAAGTATAGAAGATAAAAGTTTTTTTATACAAATAAATCATAAAAAAGATGAATTTGTGATTAAAATTGACAAAATGACAAAAATTACTGATTTAGCTTTAATGCAAAAAGCACTTATGGTTTTTGAAAAATATTTTTGTAAAAATATAATTTCTAGAGCTTATGGATTTAATGATAATAAAAAACTAGCAAATAATATTATTTCTAATGTTAGTGAATTTAAAAATTATATTAATAATACTAAAAAAAATATATATTTAGAAATAGGGTTTGGTTCAGGTAGACATTTAATATATCAAGCTAAAAATAATCCAGAAAATATTTATATAGGAATTGAAATTTATAAACCAAGTTTGATTCAAGTAAGTAAGTTAGCAAAATATTTAAATAATGTTTTATTACTTGATTTTGATGCTAGAATTGCTATCAAAGAATTAGAAAATAATACTTTAGATGGTGTGTTTTTGCATTTTCCAGTCCCTTGGGATGATGCTGTTAATAGAAGAGTTGTGTCTACTGAATTTCGTGATGAGATTATGAGAGTATTAAAAAATAATGCTTTTTTTGAATTACGAAGTGATAGTTTGATGTATGTTGATTATACTAAAAATATTTTTTCAGATTTTAATTATGACTTTTTTAAAAATAAAAATGCAAAAATAATTAGTAAATATGAGAGTCGTTGGTTAAAAAATAATAAAAATATTTATGATTTTATTGTATATAAAAGTAACAATAATGAAATAGTTTTTAACAAAAATGACAATTTTAAAGTAAATTTTAAAGTAAATTTTAAAAAAATAGAGCGTATTAAATATGTATGTGATGATTTTTTTGTTAAAATTAATAGAATTTATAATGCTGGTAATTTTATAATTTTACAGGTTGCTTATGGTTCATTTGATACACCTAGTAATTCTTATCTTTTGTGTGAAGAAGGTAAAGAATTTAAATTTTTATTTTATGAATTTTGTCCGAATAATCAAAATATTAAGGCATTTAATAAGCTCAAGGAATATTTAGAATGAATTCGGCTAATGTTTTAAATGCGTCAAATTTAACAATCGCATATAATAAAGAAATAGTGATAAATAATGTAAATTTCAGCGCTTATGAAGGAGATTTTATATTTATTACTGGCAAAAGTGGTAGTGGTAAAACAACATTGCTTAAAAGTTTTTTTGGAGAAATTAGTGATTTTGATGGCAATTTGCATGTTTTATTTAAAAATATGCATAACATAAATAATGTTGAATTATTAAAATTAAGAAGAAAATTAGGAATTATTTTTCAGGACTATAAACTTATAAATGAGTTAAATGTTATTGAAAATATAGCTTTGCCATTAAGAATTGCAGGTTATAAAAATGAACAGATAATGAATCAAGTAGATATATTATTAAAATATATTAAACTTCAGCATAAAGCAAAAAAAATGCCATTAGAGTTAAGTGGTGGAGAACAACAAAGAATTGCTTTAGCAAGAGCTATTATTCATAATCCTAAAATTATAATTTGTGATGAACCTACAGGAAATTTAGATTCTCACTCAGCAGATATTATTTGGCAAATTTTAAATAATGGTGCTAGAAATACTTTTAATTCTTGTATTATAGTTGCAACTCATCAAATTCCAAAAAAAATTGATTTTTCATATAGGCATTTTCAATTAGAATCCGGAGAATTACATGAATTCGCTTAAAATACATTTAGGTTTTATATTGCCATTATTAATTATATGTTTTTGTTTTGAATTTGTATTTTTAATTACTAATACTGTAAAACATTATGAAAATAACTTAAATAATGATTATAGTGTGGTTATAGCGAGTGATATAAAACTTAGTGAAGATAATATGAAGGATGTAAAATATTTTCAAAAATTAGAAATATTAAGTACTGAAGACATTTTAAATCAGCTAAAAAATAACATATCTCAGAAAAATTTGGATACATTAAAAGATAAATTGCCTAATTTTTATAGTATTAAATTTAATAAATTTATTAATGAAAATGAAGTAAATGACATAAAAAATGAATTATTAAAAATAAAGAATATAATAAAAGTTGAAACTTTTTCTAAGACTCATATAAAAATATATAAATTATTAGTTGTTATTAAGTTTATTTTATATACATTTTTGGTTTTTGCGATTTTATTATCAATAGTTTTATTTTTTAAACAGATTAGAATTTGGTTATATCAACACCAAGAAAGAATATATATATTAACATTATTTGGTGCTAATTTTTTTCAAAAAGCATCAACTATGCTATATATCGTTTTTTTAGATAATATCATATGTTTTGTATTGCTTGTTGCGTTTTTTCTTAATTTTTATAATATTAGTTTGATAGTAGATTATTTTGCTAGTATTGGTATTGATTTGCCGGTTTTAAATTTTTTGCCTAGCTTAATTCAAATTTCTTTTTATTCTTTAATTTTTTCATTATTGTGTGTTATTATAGTTATGCTTAAGGTTAGAAAATAATGAAAAAAATTTTATTATTTTTTTTGATATTAGATTTGTATGCTAGTAAAATGGATAATAATGCAAAAAAATTAGAGCAATCCGAATATGAAAAAAAACAAATTTCAAAAAAGCTAGAGGATTTAGCAGATGAAATAATTAGTGGTGAAAAAAAATTAAATGAAATTAATGACAAGGTTAATAAAACTTCAATTGTAACTAAACAACTACAAGAGTTAGTGAATGCTCAAAATGTAGAACTTGATAATTATAAAAATAAAAACGAGGAATTAGTTAAAAGTAAAGATGAATTAAGTAATAAATTAGTTGATATTATTGCTAGGGATTTTGCGTATAATGTTATTGTTTCTAATAAATTTGCAGATAGTTCAGACAGTGTTATATCCACTGAAGTTTTTAGAAATCTTTCAGATATATTAAATAAAGAATTAAGTCAAATTGCAAAAGATTATGATAGAACTTTAGAAAAAATTGATTATAAACAAAAAAAAATTAATGAAATAAGTACAAATATAACTAATTATCAAAAACAATCTAATGAATTAATATCTCTTAAAAAAAGACAAGAAAATTTAATAAATAAACAAAAAAACGATGAAAAAATTTATAAAAAAAGATTAGCAGATATTCAAAAGCAACAAGAAGAAATTAGAAAAACTTTAGAAAAATTAAAAATAGTTGATAATAAAAAACAAGTTGAAAATAATAAAAATAACACTAACATAAAACATTCTAATGTAAAACATTCTAGCAATTTAAATTATGATGTTAAAGTATCTAATTATTCAGGCAAAAAAACCATAGCGCCTTTAGATGATTTTAGAGTTAAGAGATATTTTGGTGATTACACAGATCCGCTTTACAAGATTAAAATTTTTAATGAAAATGTTGTGTTATCGTCTAATGTTAATGATGCTAAAGTAAAGGTAGTTTTAGATGGTAAAGTTGTATTTGCTAATGATACTCAGGTGCTTGATAAAGTTGTGATAGTTGAACACGCAAATGGTATACATACAATTTATGCACATTTATCAAAATTTAGCGAGTTTGCGAAGGTTGGTAGTATTGTAAAAAAGGGTAATGTTATAGGGAGAGTAGAAAAAGATTTAAGCTTTGAAGTAACTCAAAAAAATTATCACATAAATCCATTAGATTTAATAAGTGTTAAATAAGTGTAAAATTTATTACACTTATAAAATTTTTTTCAGTTCATTTGCATGTTTTAACCATGAATTTAAGTTTTCATACTCATTATTTTCTAGCATATTTTTAAAATTTTCTAATTCATTAATAAAACCATTTAAAGCATTTAAAACATTATTTTTATTCTCTACAAAAATACTTTCCCACATGGCAGGACTAGATTTTGCAATCCTACTCATATCAGCAAAACTACCACCAGCAAGGTGTAAAATATTTTTTTTATCTTCACATTCTAAAACATAATTTGCTAAAGAAAAGCTAATTACATGCGGTAAATGTGATATTATAGCACTATGATGATCGTGGTTTATTGCGTTCATAAAAGTTATTTTCATACCTATATTTGATAATAATTCTATTGTTCTATGCTGATGAAAAACACTTGTATTTTCGGCATTACATAAAACACACACGGCATTTTTAAATAGTTCAGCAAAAGCAGCCTTTGGACCATTATGTTCAGTTCCAGCCATAGGATGTGCTAATATAAATTGTTCTTTTAATTCATTAGGTACAGCATTTAATATACTCAATTTTGTACTTCCAAATTCTATTATTGTTGTTGTTTTTGGGATATTTTTTAAATTTTTTACTATGCTAATTATACCCCCGACAGGAACACATAAAAATATTAAATCACAGGTATTTATTTTATCAAATTCAATTATTTCATGGACTAATTTTAATTCTAAAGCTTCTTTTTCGTGTTCTTTATTAGCATCTATTCCATACACAGTGCTAATGAATTTATTTTTCATTAAATTAAGTGCTAATGAACCACCTATAAGTCCTAATCCTATAACCACAGCTTTCATTTTATTCTCCTATAAATTATAATTTAGTGATTTTGAAATTCTTTGCAATTTATCTTTGATTATTGCATTATTTTCCAACACAATTTCATATTCTAATGTATTATTTTTACTGGCATTTGTATTTGTTTTATAAAAATATAAATAATCACTAGAATATGGTAAGTTAAATTCATCTTTTTTTATTTTTATAAAATTATTATATTCTCCATTAATTTTTATACTTTTAACTTTAAATTTACTAGCTATAACTGTTACATCCTTATTATCCATTATTCCTAAGTAACTAACAAAAGTATTGTTTTGGTAGTTTGAGCGAAGCATGATTTCTTTTTTATCATTGTAAAAATCTTCTTTATATGCACATGATGTTATTAATAAAATGAAAACTAAAAATATAAGTCTTTTCATGGTAATACTCTTTTGTTAAATTTAAATATTTATAATTTTCAATAAAAAAGGTAAATAAATGAAAAAAGCATTCGCATTTACTGGCCCATCAAATTCGGGCAAAACTACACTAATTTGTAAAATTTCAGAGCATTTACAAAAGCTTGGCTTAAAGGTAGCAATAATTAAGCACGACCCAAAAGATAAAGCAGTATTTGATACGAATGGTAAAGATAGTTTTAAATTCTATCAAACGGGTGCTGAAGTTGCAGTTTTAAGTCCTGTAAAAACCACTATTTTTTATCACGAAAGCTTAGAAATAGAGCAAATAATAAAGCAATTTAGTGCTGATATTGTTTTAGTTGAAGGACTTAAAAGTTTGCCTTTACCAAGATTATGTGTGTTTTGCAAAGAAGTTGATGAGAGTTATTTAGAATATTCTTTAGCATTAGCTAGTTATTCTAATAAAGATTATGGTTTAAAGCAATTTAATTTAGATGATATTGCTAGTATTAGTGAATTTGTTTTGAATAATGCTAAGGAGATTTAATGCAAGAAATAATAGAAGCTATAAAACAAAGCGTTTTAAAGATTAAGCAAAGCTTTGATAACCCTGAATATGGCTATACAGAATTAAGCAATGCTAGTGGGGATTTACAACTAAAACAAGATGTATTAAGCGATATGATAATTACAAACGAGCTTAGTAAAATTGGCTCAATTAAAGCAATTATTAGTGAAGAAAAAGAAAATCCGCAATTTTTATACGATGATGCAAAATATATAGTTGCGTATGACCCACTTGATGGCTCTTCTTTATTTGATGTTAATTTTGCAGTAGGAAGTATATTTGCTATCTATGAAAATACTGCAGAGCCTAATAGTTTAAAAGCAGCTATTTATTCAATTTATGGCCCTAGAACTCAATTAGTAGTTTGTATAAATGAGCCAAAATTATATGAATACGATGGAAAAGAATTTAAATTCTTAAAAGATTTAAAACTAAATGAAAAAGGCAAATTAAACGCAACAGGTGGCACTCAAAAAGATTGGAGTAAAGCTCATAAAGCAATGATTGATAAAATATTTAGTGATGGATACCGCTTAAGATATAGCGGTGCTATGGTTAGTGATTTGCATCAGATTTTAATAAAAGGTGGGGGATTGTTTTCATATCCAAATACAAGCGAAGCTACATTAAATGATGGTAAATTAGGAAAACTTAGGGCTTTATTTGAAGTATTTCCTTTCGCTTATATTTACGAAAAAGCTGGTGGATTTTCAAGTGATGGGATAAAAGGTTCTAAAGGATATGAGAGTTTGCTTAATTTAAAATTTAGCACAATTCACGCAAGCACACCTTGTTATCTTGGTTCAATCAGTGAAAAGGCATATTTAGATGAATATTTATGAGAGTAATTTGCAAATTGCTAAAAAGAATTTGCAAGATTGCCAACAAAAAACACAAAATAAATTATCTTGTATAGATTGTGAAAAGCTCTGTGAGTGCGATATAAGAAATGCTTTTGTAAAGGCTACTTATGAAAATATGTCGCAAGGTGCTTCACAAGATTTTAATTTTTAAGGATTTAGATGAAAACATATATTACAACTCCAATTTATTATGTAAATGACAAAGCTCATATAGGTCACGCATATACTACTATAATTGCTGATACACTTGCTAGATTTGCTAGACTTAAAGGAGATGAGACTTTCTTTTTAACAGGCACTGATGAGCATGGTCAAAAAATAGAAGAAAGCGCTATCAAAAACAACGAAAGCCCAAAAGCTTATGCTGATAAAGTTAGTAAAAGTTTTAAAGATTTGTGGGCTGAACTTGAAATTAGTAATGATTATTTTATTAGAACAACTGATGAAAATCATAAAAATTGTGTTCGTAAGATTTTTTTAAAAATGTATGAAAAAGGCGATATTTATAAAGATGAATATGAAGGTCATTATTGTGTATCTTGCGAGACTTTTCATACAAAAACTCAATTGCTTGATAATGATAAATGTCCTGATTGCAAAAAGCCTACTAGAATTTTAAAAGAAGAAAGCTATTTTTTTAGATTAAGCAAATACCAAGATAGATTATTAAAATGGTATGAAGATAATCCTACTTGTATTATGCCAGCTAGCAAAAAAAATGAAGTAATAGCATTCGTAAAACAAGGCTTAAGGGATTTATCGGTAACTAGAACTAGCTTTTCTTGGGGTATAAAAATACCTGATGAATTAAATGATAGTAAGCATATAGTTTATGTATGGCTTGATGCCTTGAGTAATTATTTGAGTGCTTTAGGGTATTTAGATAATGATGAAAAAATGTCTTTTTGGCCTGCAAATATTCAATTAGTTGGTAAAGATATTTTAAAATTTCACGCAATTTATTGGCCTTGTTTTTTAATGAGCCTTGATTTAGAGTTGCCTAAAATGATAGGAGCGCACGGCTGGTGGACGGTTGAAGGCGAAAAAATGAGTAAAAGTGTAGGAAATGTAATAAATCCTATTGATGTTAAAAATGAATTTGGCAATGAGCCTTTAAGATATTTTTTATTATCTCAAATGCCTTTTGGAAATGATGGAGATTTTAGCAAACTTGCAATGGTTAATAAAATAAATGCTGAATTAGTAAATGAATTAGGTAATTTATTAAGCAGAAGCATATCAATGGCTAAAAAATATTTTGATTTGAAAGTGGAATTTGAATCAGGATTTAGCGAAGAATTAAATAAAGCAAATGAATATTTTAAAGCAAGTATAAATGCTATAAATGAGCTTAGAATGAATGAATATATAAGCGAAATTATGAAAGCTTTAAGTATAGCAAATGCGATGGTTTCAAAATATGAGCCTTGGACTATGATGAAAAACAACGAAAGCAAACAAACTCAAAGCTTATTAGCAGTAATTTTTAACATTTTAAAAAATGCTAGTATTTTATTAAGTCCTGTTATGCCAAAAGCTAGTGCAAAAATAGCTAATGCTTTAGGAGTAAATATTGATACTAAAACATATAACGATATGTTTAATTTACAAAAAGAATTTAATTTAAAGGAATGCGAACATTTATTCTCAAGAGTTGAGCTTAAAGTTGAAAGCAAAGAAGAAGTAAAAGAAGAAATAAAAGAGCCAAAAATCAAAATTGATGATTTTGCAAAAATCAAAATGCAAGTAGCAACCGTCTTAGAATGTGAAAATGTAGAAGGTAGTGAGAAATTATTAAAATTCCAACTTGATTTAGGAACTGAAAAAAGACAAGTTTTAAGCGGAATTGCGAAATATTATAATGCTAAAGATTTAGTTGGCAAACAAATTATTTTACTTGCTAATTTAGAGAGTAGAAAAGTATTTAAGCATTTAAGTGAAGGTATGATTTTAAGTGCTAAAAATTCAGATGAAAGTTTAGTTTTATTAACACCGCTTACTAAATGTGAAAATGGTGCAGTGATTGGATAAAAATTGAATTTAAGTAATTTTAAAGAGCTAATAAATGCTGAGATTATAAATTCCACTCAATTAAGTGAATTGAGTGGATTTAGTGCTAAATTGTCAAATTTATCTTATGCTAATGCTTTTTTTACAAATAATGAAGATGAAGCAAAAATGGCTGCAATTTTAGGTGCTTATGCCATAGTTTCAGAAAAAAAACTAGAAATAATTGATAGTGATATAGCTTATTTTAGGGTTGATTCTTTAGATATAGCCATTAAAAGACTTATTAAGTTTTTATGTATTGATAAATATGTTTTTTTAATAAATGAATTAGACTGTGAATGTTTTAAACGTCTAAATTATCAACCTTTAAAGTCAAATTTTAAGGATGATTTGGAATTATTTTGTAGCAATCATATTTTAGTTAGTTGCGATGAGGAATATTTAAAATTATTAGGGTTAAGTTACAAAAAACCTGAATATAGTATAAATTTAGTTAAAAATTCAAGTTTTTTTTATCAAGATATAAGGATTAATAATGAATATCATCAAAATATAAATATTCCTAAAATTTTTATAAAGTCAGTAGCTATTGCTAGTTCATTAAATATTAATTATTCTAATGTTAAGTTGTTAGATTATGTTTTTTTTAATGAGGAAAATATACAAGTTAAAATGAGTGAAGCTAGTAAGGTTGTGTTTTTTGAAAATAATGAAATAGTTATTAGTGAGATTAAAAAATATTTAGATTTATTTGAAATTACTGAGCTTAAAAATTATACTTTTATGCTTTATAAAGGTGATAAAATTAAGTTTTTGGAACAAATTAATAATAAACAAGATAAAGGGTTATTTTTATGATTTATATAGTTTCTTTTGTGTTTTCTTTTTTGATGCTTTATTATTTAGCTTTAGTATTGCAGTTAAATAATTATAAATTTAAAAGAGTTTTATTTAATTTTTCTAAAAAGCGTTGGCATTTTTATTATCTAATAGCACCATTTTTACTCTATGTAATTACTTGTGATATTAATCATTTTTTAGCCTTAGGAGTAGCTATAATTTATCTTTTAGCTTTAATTTTTTTAGCAAAAAATATTGATAAACCCTTAGTATTTACAGCTAGAATTAAGAGATTATTTTTATTTAATTTATTAGGTGCTTTTGTATTTACCCCAATTCATTTTTATTACAAACTTGACCCACATACCTTAGATATTATAATTTTTGCATTTTTACTTTCGTATATTTGTGAGTATTTTGTAAATAAGAGTTTTTATGATAAAGCTTACAATAAAATAAGCAATTTAAAAGATTGTAAAGTAGTATTAATCACTGCAAGTTATGGCAAAACAAGTATCAAACATTACCTAGCTAGTATTACTCAAAACTATTTTAAAATTCATTATGCTAAAGGTAGTATCAACACTCTTTTAGGGCTTATTAAAGATATTAATGAAAACCTAGACCTAAATACAAATTTATTAATAATAGAAGCAGGTGCTAGAAAAAAGGGTGATATAGAAGAAATCACAAAATTAGTCCGCCCTCATTATGTGATAATAGGTCAAATTGGCACAGCTCATTTAGAATATTTTAAAAACATAGAAAATACTAAAGAAGTTAAAAAAGAAGCCCTAAAAAGCACTAGATTAGAATTAGCAATCACTCATAGTAGTGTAGGTGAGAGCTTTAGCTATGATAGTGCTTTAAGTGAGATAAAAGCTAGTTTAGATGGGCTTAGTTTTAAATGCAATGATGAAAAGTATTTTGCTAATTTATTAGGTAGTTTTAATGCTAGTAATTTATGTGCTTGTATTTACCTAGCTAAGGCTTTAGGTTTAAATTACGAGCAAATTAGCAAAGAAATAGCTAATTTAAAAGCTACAGAACATAGATTACAAATCATCTCTCGTGAGCCAAAATTTATAATTGATGATGGATTTAATGGTAATTATGATGGTATGAGTGATAGTTATAGAATAATTAAAGATTATAACTTAGGTAAAAAAGTCTTAGTTAGTCCAGGGATAATTGAAGCAAGTGAAGAGTTAAACAAAAAACTATGCGAAGTAATTAATGAATGTTTTGACTTAGCAATTATTACAAGTGAGACTAATGCTAGAATATATGATGAGAATTTAAAAATTAAAAAAATCATTCTAAAAGATAAAGCAAAATTAATTGAAACTTTAGCTAATGAAACTAAAGAAAAGGATTTAATAATATTCTCAAACGATGCTCATAATTTTATTTAAAAGTAGATTAAGTGTATTTAATAGTTATTTTTAAATTATAAGCTATTTAATTACAACAAAATATTAATAATACAGATTTGAAATTTGTATTATAAATTTTTTAAATTTTTAAAAATAAATTAGAATTTTAATATTATTTAAATTATTATAAAAATATTACAAAAAGTAACAATTAATAAAAATTAATAAAGTTTTTTGATATTTATATTTCACTAAATGCTATGATATGAAAAATATTTAAGGTATGGTATGAAAAAAACATTAGAATTCTTAAAAATACTTTTTAAGATTTTTATAATAATTGAAATAATGATTGCTTTTTACTCAGTTTTTGTAGGTGTTAGTTCAGAATTCAATATATTTGGCGCAATTCTTTTTTGCTTTTTTGAGGCTAATGGTTTTGTTTATGAAAATTTAAGTCAAATAATAATTTTATTTTGCAAAGGACTTATACTTTATCCACTAATTTATTTTAAAGTTTTTATAATCATATTTTTTATAATACTTTTCTTTAAATTAAAAAAGAAATTTAATAACAAATTAGCTTTTAAATACAGCATAATACCTATGATAATAATATTTGCTTTATGTAGTTATTTTTTAAAAGTTGTCCCTGATTACTCAAATAAAAGTCATGAAAAAATAGTAACCTTATATGGCTATAAAAAATATCAGCAAGGCTATTGCTTAGAAGAAGATAGAATATTACCTAAAGATGAGCTTTATAAAAGAGTAGTGGTTGATGATTTTACAAAGTTATTAGTGCGTGAAGATATTCTTTATAAAATGATTTATAATAGCATTACAAATCATGAATATGAGATACATAAAGATATAAATCTAGATAATTATAAAGATTACTTAAGAAAAAATGCTTATTCTAAAGAATATGTTAATTATAAAGAATTAGAACTGGTTGATTATACTAAATATCTAGTAGTTAAAAATAATATAGCAGGATTTACTAAACCTATTATTTTACCTGTAGGGGGTGCTTCTGTTTCAATTTCAGTTTATACAGATATAGCTTTTGAATTTGAAGATGATACATACGTAACTTATAGATTATTTCTTGTTGATAAATTTGATGAGCGTGAAGATAAAGCAAAAGAATATAAACATAGGCTTGAAGATATTAATTATAAGATTTTTACATACGAAGATGATATAAAGAAAAGACTTAGTTATAGACGCAAATTTGATAATTGTGGTTATTCAAACTTTAATCCAGAAAAAGAAGCAATTGAGATCTACAATGGTATTTAAAAGTATAAAAAGGAGAAAACATGGCAAATTTTAGATTAGATTTAAATGGTGATTTTACAAGCGAAATATTATCATTGTATTTATGGGGACAAAAAAGAGCTCCTAGTAAAGATGAGATAGCAAGTAATAAATGGATAGGTAGAAAAGAAGAAAGCATTACTGCTATAGTAAATGGAGAACAGTTTGTAAATAAAGCAGGTTGATTGGAGCATACAAAATGAAAATATTAAAAATAAAACTAAATTTGAAAAAGAACCTATTCAATCAAAAGTAAAAACAAGTAATCTATGGCAAGAATATATTAAATATGAAAGTGAAAATAAAAGCAAATTAGATTATAATTTATCGCAAATTAAAATTAAAAGAGAAAAAATTAAAAAATCTTTTAAAGGCTGCAATAAATTTACATTTTATAAATTAAAAAAAGAATTAGAAGATTTAAACCAGGAACAAAAAAATACATACAAAAAGCATAAAAAAATATCTTGGAAAGATTTTTTAATCTCAAAAGCACTTGAAAACAATGAAGAAGCTATTAAAGTTTTATCTAAAAAACAAATAATACCAGATAAAGACGACAATACTATTAGTTCAGAATTAAATAATAGAAAGGTTTTTAAAGATATAAAATGTATTAGCAATGATGGTTTTATGGTATATGAAAATAATCAAAGTAAAATGATAGATAAAGGAGATTTTTTAAAACTTAAAGTAGATATTAAAGATAAAGATTTTATTTTAGATTCTCTTTTAAAATCAATGGAGAGATTTGGGCGTGTTTTAGATATTAATGGTAGCGATGATTTTAAAAAACTAATATTAGATGTAGCAAATGAATATAATTTAGATATTGAATTTAAAGACTTAGCTATGAATAAATTATATAAAGCAAACCAAAGTCATAAACAAGTTTTAAAAACTAAAAATATATTACTAAAAATAGTTGATTTACAAATTAAAAATATAAATAAAGATGATAGTATTGATAATAAAAAGAAGGAAAAAATAATAAAATCATTTAATAAAACAAAGGAAAAATTATTAAATACTAATGCAACTTTTTTTGCTGGAGAATTTAAAAAACTTGGTTTTGATTATAATGATATAGATTCTTTTGAAACCTATGAAGTTAATATACAAATTGATGGATTTAAAGTTAATGATATAAATAATAATGGTTTAAAAGCTATGAATAATTATTTATTAAACAATATAAAAGATGAAGAAGAATTAAAAAAAATTAATAAGTTTTTAAGTATTTTTGATAAATCAGATAAAATCGTAGATATTACTAAAGGTTTTTATGAAAACAGAAAAGTTGATGTTGATGAATTTATAAATAAATACAATATGCAGCTTGAAAAATTAGACAAAAAAGCTAATGCAATTAAATTAGATAGTGAATTAAATATAAAAATTATTGATGATATGTATCATAAACTCAAAAAACAATCTAAATATGATTTAAAAGTTGAAATCATAGAAAGTAATGATATAAATTTAAATGATTTTTAATTAGATAAATTAAAAAGGATAAAGATATGAAATATAATTTAAAATTAAGCGACCAAGTTAAATTTTTTTACGATAAAAATATTTTAATAGATGATGATAGTAATGGTGATAATATAAACAAAAAAGAAGTATTTAAAATTTTAAAAGAAAGAAATTATTTTTTTAAATTTAAAACTTTTAATAAATGTTATGAAAAAGATAATAATGGCATATATAAAAATTTAGATTTTAAGTCTTTACATAGGTTTAATATTTTAGATGCAAGTTTTAGGTCATTAGTATTGGAGTTGTCTCTTATATGCGAACATTTATTAAAAACAAAAATTAATTATTTATGCACTACTAATAATCAAGATGATGGATATAATAGTGTAAAAGATTTTTTAAAAAACTATATGCCAAATGAATTAAAAAGATACCATAATGGTAAAAAAAATTATTATACCGAGTCTTTTATGACAAAATATAGCTCTAATTTTGCAGTATGGAATCTTTTGGAAATTTTAACATTTAGTGAAACATTAGATTTTTATAATTTTTATATAAATAAATATTATAAAGGTAAAGATTTAAAACAATTGATACTTAATGAATTATATGCAGTTAAAAATTTAAGAAATGCTGCGGCACATAATAATTGTATTTTGTATTTACTAGGGGGAAATTTACAAAAATTAGGAAATAAATATACAAATAATAATCAACAACCTAAAGGATATTCATATAATATAAAATATATTTTATATAAAAATAATATGAATGATGATTTGGGTAGAGAATTTTTATTGCACGACTTTTTATGTTTAGTATATGTATTTAATAAATTATGTCCGACAAGCCAGTTAAAAGAAAATGGTAAAAAATCAATAGAAAATTTCTTTATAAATTGCGAAAAAAAAGTATGGTTTAAAATTCCTAGAATAATAAAATACCGATATTTATTTGTTAAAAAAGCAACTAAAATAATACTTAAGTAGAACCACATATTTTAAACTCATATTTGAGATTATGTGGTTCAGGCTAGAAGCCTTTATTCTTTCCAAGTATCGTAATTATATACTTAAAAAGGTAAATATGTTTTATTTTGAATTTAATGAATCAAAATAAGCTTTAAAAAAAATCTGGATTTTCTATGGTAGCTCTAAAATTGTTTGCATATTTTGATGCTGATGAATTTATCAGTTGTTTTTTTTATTCTTCAAATATTAATAAAAATATAATCATACCTATGCTATAGGCACAAAAAGATAAACTTGCAATAAAAATTAATAAAGCTATTATACTTATTATTTCCATTCTATTCCTTTATGATATTTATTAGCTGTATTGCATCATTCTTTTACAAATAATTTAAATCTAATATAAGCACTTCTACTCATTCTATGCTTAGCTGCTTCTTGCGTTAGCTCCAATACTTCTTCTTCTGTTAAATGAATAAGTATACTTTTTGTTCTTTTTGTATTTATATCCATATTAGAGGTCTCACCTCTTGCTGCATTTACAAAATCGTTTTCATTTAGTTTTTTAAATCCCATTTTTTTATCCTTTTATAAATTTATTTGTTTTTTCTAATAATTCTTGATAAAATTGTTCAAAATCTTCACTTGCTTTAGAATTATCAAATTCATTTATGCTTTTACCTTCAATAACAGCTTTTCTATATGCTTGTCTTTCATAAATTACACTATCAAGTAAATATATATCACTAATATTTTTTTCAACTTGCAAGTCTTTTATATAGTTTTGTAAATTTTGTAAATCTTTTTGTAAGAATGGATTAGGAGAAACTCTATTTGTTACTACAAAAACTAATAAATTTTCATTAAATTCTTTAGCTTCTATGATTAATTCAAACATATGATACAAAACACTAACATCATATTGACTAGGTAATGTTGGGATTATAACTATATTAGAATTTAAAATTGCCTTTCTCATTTCTTTACTATCACGACCACCAGTATCAATAATAATTGAATCAAATTTATCTTTCATAAGTTTTATTTCATCACCTAAACTTACACCAGTTTTGCATACATTACTAAATATAGGTTTTAGATTGTTTTGACTTCTCATATCTGAAAATACTTCGGTTGATTTTTGTGGGTCGGCATCAATTAATAAAACACTATCGCCATCTAAAGTAAGTCTAGCTGCTAAATTTACAGCTAATGTGGTTTTACCACTGCCACCTTTTTCATTAATTATTGAAATTACCATTAATTTTCTCCTTTTTGAAATTCTCATATAGTCTTTAAATTTCGTTTCTCAATTTCAATTTTTGCTTCTTCTATAGTATTATATGGTGCTGTGATTTCATTAATTATTGCCATATATTTATTAAAATCTATATTCCAATAATCTGTATCTACAAGTTCATCTGTAATTTTATTAGCTCTTATAATATCTTTGTTATTTTTAAATTCTTCTAAGGTACTAACTCTAGAAATCAATCCAGAAATACCATCTAAAAGTTCAATTAATGCTTCCTTTTCCATAAATGTTGCCATTTTTTTCCTTTTTAAAAATTTTAGCATAGGTATTAAAATTAGAGCTATGCGTTTTTCTAATTTTTTAACGATTTTAAATGCTTTAATTTCAAATAAAATATTTATTATAAAATAATACTATAATTATATAAAAATAAACTTAAAATTATATAAAATATATATAAAAATTATATAAAAATAATACTATAATAATATACCTATAATTAAACCAATAAGTAAAAATATAATCTGACCTATAATAAAAGCTATAAAAATATTTTTTTTATTAAAGTCTATATTTTTTTCATTTTGGAGTTGGTTATAATTTGAATTTGAAATTTTATTTAATTTCAGTTCTTGTAAAATTTGATGATGTTTTTTAAACTCTTCTTGGATATCACTTATTAAACTTTGTTTATAGCTTTCTAAATCAGCTTTATTTTTTATTTGTGTCTTTTCAAGCTGCTTTATATAATCATCAAACATAATTTCATTAGCTGTAACGATTGCAAAAATAGGGTCATTTTCATCTAATATCAAATGATGTTTTTTTGCTATTTCATCTATAATTTGCTTTTTATCCATTTTTTTTACTCTTAGTAAATTAATCAAAATTATATGAATTTTCTACGCTTATATTTCTTTCTAAACCTAAATATTTATTAATGGTTGCAATATTAACTTTAGGTTTTAAATCACTATTATAAATTTCAATTTGATTAAAATTACCAGTTTTTTTATCTAAAATCCTTGAATAGATTTTAATATTATCAACTAGGCCTGATTTTTGAACTTCTTTAATATTATTTGCTAGATTATCAACTACTATATCGTGATGAGCTTTATCTGTAAATCTAGCTTCAGCTGGATTTGTTTCTAACATTTTTTCATATCTTTCAAGACAAGATTTCCAACTAATATCTTTATGGCAAGTTTGAATTAATACATTTGTGTTATAACCATTATCTTTAAATAATTGTAGTGTTTTAATTGGTGTAGTAGCGGTTCTAAAAGTTCCTTCAATTACTACATTTAATTTATTTTTGATAGCTTTATCTAAAATCATTTCAGTAATCATTCCTGCAAATGTAGCAGTGTGTTTAGGTGAATCTTTACCATAAGTAGCTTGTAAATTAGCATAATCTGGATGATATTTTCTATAATCATCTCCATTTATTACGATAACATTGCTATTAAGCTCTTGTTCAATAAGCTTGATTAGTTTTGATTTACCAGCACCTGGCTGACCACCTAAAACAAATGCTTTAGGATTATTAACGGGTATAATATAATCTTTTTTTAAATCTGACCATATTATATTAAAAATATTCTCATCAATTTTCATATTTTTGCCTTAAATTTTTTATTTTTTCTTTGGTGCTTTCGTAATCTATATCTTCTTCATCAGTAGAGTATAACCATTGTTTTATTTCGTGCATTTTATTTAAATCATCTTGAGCTTCTTTTGTATCTCTATTTTTAATTAAATATCCAAAACTTGCATATTCTAATAAAACATCTTTTTCCATAATTGTTGCCATTTTTTCTCCTTATATTAAATTATGTTATTATATATAATTTATATAAATATTATATAAAAATAATATTAAAATGTTATTATTTTTATAAGTTTTTTTATATTATTTTCATATTGTTTTACAATACCAAAATATCTACTATCATAACTTCTTATATGTTCTCCTAAAACAATAAATTCATTATCTTTTAAAATAGTTTTTAGTTGATTAAAGTGTAGTGGTTGATTAAAGGTATCGTATTTAAATATTTTTGTGTTTGCTTGTAAAATATTATTGGCTCTGTTAAAATATAAGATTGCTTTTTAACTTTTTTCGCTATAATATCAATAACAAGAATTAATAATAAAGGTAGTAAAATGGCAACTTCAAGTACAGAGCTTGAAATAGTAAAACAGCTTTTTAATACTCTTAGTGATGATGATAAAAAATCCTTTCTAAAATCTATCAAAAACAAAGAAAAACCAGAGAAAAAAATTACATTTACCAAAGAGATTAAAGAGTGTCCGTATTGTAAATCCACTCATTTTAAAAAGAATGGCACAAGAAATAATGGTAAGCAGAGTTTTTTTTGTCTTGATTGCAAAAAATCTTTTGTAGCTTCAAACAACACTATATTATATGGCGTTAAAAAGGACTTATCAGTATGGAAAAAATACATCCATTGTATGATAGAAAAATATTCACTAAGAAAAACTGCTGAAATTTGTGGTATTTCATTACCCACTGCTTTTGTTTGGCGACACAAAATCCTAGATGCCTTACAAGAAATGCAAAACAAAGTTAAACTTAATGGTATCGTTGAAGCCGATGAAACATTTTTACCTATCTCTTATAAAGGTCATCACAAGGATTTTAATTTTCCACGCTTAGCAAAGAAAAGAGGCACAAGTGCAACTTTGCGTGGATTATCTAAAGAGCAGGTTTGTATATCTTGTGCTATAAATCATAATGGATTGTCTATTTCTAAAGTATCAAATTTAGGCAAACCAAAATTAGTAAATTTATTAAATGTATTAGCTAATAAAATAGCTAAAAATAGTATTTTTGTAACAGATAGTTTTAGAGCCTATTTAAAAGTAGCGTCCGATTTAGATTTAAACCATATAAGAATACCACGCAATAAATATACTTGTGGGAGTTTTAATATTCAAACTATTAATAATTATCATAGCAAACTAAAAGCTATGATAGTTTATAATTTTAAAGGTGTATCAACTAAATACCTAAATAACTATCTTGTGTATCATAATTTTGTAAATTTTGCAAAAGAAAATAGAAAAGATAAAGAACGAATTTTACTAAAACACATACTAAATAACAATTGTATAAGTAAAAACATAAATATAGCAAATAGACTTGCTGTACCATTGTTAGTGGCGTAAATGCATAAAAAACAAAAAAAAGGATAATAAAATGAGTTATAAAACAGAGGACGAAGTAAGAGACGAGGCAAGAAAAATTTTAAAATTTGATGATGATGAAAAAGGTGTCAAGCAAGGGGTGGGACAAATAACAAGCTTTAAACAATTAGGCTTTAAAGTTGGAACAAAAGATAAGCCTGACGGCTGGTATCTACCAAACAACAAAGTCAAGGTTGCCATCGTGTTAAGCACAAAAAGTGAAAAAGAGGACATTGATAAAGATGATTGGATAAAAGATATAGAAAAATATACAAATACTATCCTTTCCCAATATAAAAAAGTAGTTGGAATTTTGTATAATGGTATTAAAACTAGGGTATTTTTAAATGGTGTGGAAAGAACTGATATAATAAACGACCTGCAACCAAAAACATTTTATATAAAGCTTTTTGATATAGACAAAATTGATAAAAATTTAATATATAAACTCACTAAACGCATAAATGATTTACTTCATTTTAAATTTGGTGTTAAAAACTTATACCATAGAATGATTTTTACTGCTTGTGCTTTAGTAGCACAAAGATATGACGGAGCTCTTTTAGGTGTAAAAGGTTTAGGATATGCACCATTTCATACATTAATTCATAGCACTTTAAGTAAATCATTGCAAGAAGATAGAAAAATAAATCAAAAACTTGATTTGTTGTTAGAAGTTTTTAGTGAAGTAAAAATGAACTTTACAGAAAACCAAGAAGCTATAGATGACTTTATAGATTGTGTTTGTGAAATTAGCGAGTGTGTTAATTCTGATTTTTGGCAAGGTGAAGATGTTATGGGTATATTTTTTAACGAGTTTAATCGTTATAAGAAAAAGAGTGATAACGGACAAGTTTTTACACCAGACCATATAACAAGCTTTATGTATCGTCTTATAGATATAAATAAAGATGATTATGTATTTGACGGAGCGTGTGGTAGTGGTGCATTTTTGGTAAAGGCAATGAGTAAGCAAATTAAACAAGCAGGTGGCGTAAATTCTGCTGAAGCTGAAATAATTAAAAAATATCACTTGTATGGATTTGAGAACGATAGAGAAATAATTGCACTAGCTTATGCAAATATGATGATACATAAAGATGGAAAAACAAATTTGTTTCATATAGATACAAGGAGCGACGAAGCAAAAGAGTTAATAAAAGAAAAATTAGGGGGGGGGAGAATGCCGTTAAAGTTTTAATGAATCCACCATTTGAGCGTAAATATGGTTGTATGCAAATTGTCAGCAATGTCCTTGATTGTGTTCCAAAAAATTCAAAATGTGCCTTTATTTTACCCGATAAAAAACTTGATAAAGATAATGGTAAAAAACTATTAAAAAAACATAGATTAGAAAAAATTATAAAACTTCCAGAAAATACATTTAAAGAGGGTGTAACTACAAGTATTTTTGTATTTACAAGTGGTGTAGCTCAAAATAATAGAGAAATTTTTGCTTGTTATATTGAAGATGACGGATTAGAAACCGTTAAAAATCAAGGTCGTCACGATACTAAAAATCGTTGGCAAGAAATAGAAAATAAATGGATAGATATAATTCGCAAACAAAACGGAGATGATACTATTCAGTGGATTAAACCTAACGAATGTTTGAGTTATCAAATGCCACAAAAACCTTTTGAGATAAAAGAGAGTGATTTTAAAAAAACTATGCTTGATTATTTAATGTTTCAAAACAACATAGATACAAAAGAATTTAAAGATGAATTATATGAGAAGATTATATACAAAAGTGATATTTTAAAGTCTAAAAACAATGAAATAATAATCAGACTACAAGGCAATGGCGATGAAAATTGATACAAGTGGTTGGAAAAGGTTTTCTATAGCCGATATATTTGAAACAAAAAAACTTGGCAAAAAAGTTCAAATTCCAACAGGTGCAAGTGTGAGTGAAAAAGATTTAAAAAGCGGTAATATCCCTCGTATTAGTGCTTCAAATTTCAATAATGGTATTATAGGCTATTTTACTTCATCTCATAAAAATTACAGAGTATATGAAAACTTTATTAGTGTGTCGTTTTTAGGAACTGTTTTTTATCAAGAAAGCAAAGCTTCTCTTGATATGAAAGTCCATTGCTTAAAACCAAAAGACCACGAACTAAATACATACACTGCAACTTTTTTAGTTTCAGTTTTAAGAAGTGAAATAGGAAAAATCTTATATGATGACCAAATTTCATCAACTTCAATCCTAAAATTATCCTTTATGTTACCTGCTAAAAAATATGGCGATTTTTATGAACCTGATTATAAATATATGCAAGATTTTATGCAAAAAATTGAAAAAAAAGTCAATGATAGTTTTTTAAATTTACAAGTAGAACCAAAAGAAATAGAAAATATTGATTTAGCGAGTTGGAAAGAATTTAGTATAGATGAATTAGGTTTTATAAAATATCACGGTAAAAGATTAAAAAAAGCAGATAGGATAGACGGAGATACACCTTTTCTTACAGCAGGTAAGGAAAATCAAGGAGTTGCAACTTATGTAGATAGTAGCAAATTAGATACTTATCTTAACGCCATAACTATTGATATGTTCGGAAACTGCTTTTATCACAGAGGTAAATATGCGGGGGACGATAATATATATTTTTTGGTTAATCATAAGCTATCGGAAAATTGTAAAATTTTTATAGCTTGTTGTATAAATAATTTTTGCAAAGAAAAGTATGATTTTAGTAATCAATTTAGACAATCTGATTTAGATAGTCTTGCAGTTCTTTTACCTAGTAAGATACAAAACGACAATGTATATGAACCTGATTATGAATATATGCAAAGTTTCATAAAGAATATTTATAAATGTTCAAAAATAGAACTTAATATCTTAAAATTTTAAAGTGTCAATTATGACACTTTTCAACTTGTAATGATATTATTTATAGGACTAAATAAGATTATAGATAATTTTATTTGTGTAGAATTAGCAATCTTATATTTTAACAGAGCCATATTATTAATATAAACGCCATTAGAATTAATCTCAATCAAATCTCCTTTAGCAGCTGCAATTTTTTTTATAAGATATTCATTTGTAGTAGGAATTTTTAACATAACTAAGTCTTCTTTAACTAATGGCCCATCTATTTTTTTATATAAGCCTAAGGGCATTGACTTTGTTGTATTAATAACTAAACCAAAAGAAAAAAATAAAGGAGTAACTATTAAAACAAATGTAGCTAAGCTAAGTATTAGATATTTAATTATTTTCGTTATTGATTTACAAATATTTTTCATTTTTTAAATTATTTATATAAATTATATATATTTTTTATATAAAAATAATATAATTTATATATTAATATCCTATTCCTTGCGATTGCTCTTTTTCAAGGTTTTGTTTAAAACTTTTTAAATTAACTTTAATAAGGGTTTCAAGTTTTCTATAATCACAATCCATAGCCTTTATACTTGCATCTATCATTTTGTCTTTATCAATTAATCTTAGGTCTAATTTATAACCTGCGTTTTGAGTTAATTGATTTATAAATATTCTTTGGGTTCTTCCATTACCTTCTCTAAATGGGTGTAAGGCATTTAAATCTCCCATAAATTCAGCTAAATTTTTTGCTAATTCATCAATGCTTTTGCAATTTTTAAAATAGTTTTGTTTTTCTAAATTAGAAAAAATACGATTTGCTTCATTTGGTATAAATTGCCCATTACAAAACACACTATTTCCTTTGCACATAGGTGTTAATAAATTAAGTTCAAATCTATCCTTACCAGCCCAATGAAACACATCTTGAAAAATATGTTTATGAATTGCTTTTAAATGCTTATAATCAAAATTTCCTTTTAATGGTTTTAAATAAATTTCTCTTTCTCTTGATGTAGTGTATTTTCTAGATATTTTATCAAACTCTTTAAAATCTTCTATGCCTAATTTGTTTTTAGTTACCAATTCTTCAAAATATGTTTCAATGTCTTTCATAATCAACATAACCTTTTTCTTTGTATTCAGCTATAATTTCATCAGCACTTAAGCCATAGACAGTTTGTTTTACCATCATAATAATATCTAGTTCATCAGCATATGAATTTTCTATTGCGTGGTTTCCTATAATGCCTTTTATATCTTCATAATCTTCTTTACTTACATCATTTTTATATCTTTTTAAAATTTCTAAACTTTCTTTTAATGAATTTGACTCTTGATAATTTTTCATTTTTTCTCCTTTTTAAATTTAAATAATTATATCAAAATAAACTTAAAATAATATAAATTATATATATAAAATATATAATTTATATATAATTATAATATAATTTTAATTTGTTCAAATACTTTATCTCTAAATATTTTCAGTCTTTGTTTTGACATAAGAGAAAAACTTTTATCTTTTAAACTTTCATCAAAAGTTAGATTTTTTGAAGTTAGTTCTAGTAGGTCCTTTCCGTAAGTATCTTTGCTAAATTGTTTTAAATATATTAATGCGTTTATTTTTTCTTTTATGGCGTTATATTCTTGGGTATTTTCAAAATTATTTAAAGAGCCGTGATATTCATTACACCAAACAATAAAATTGCAATCAAAATTATTTATTAACTGAACTAAGCCTAAAATCGTATCATCTTGAGCTTGTCCGCCAACTATTGGAACGTGAAAATATATTTCTATTTTTTCATTTTTTAATAAAGATATAATTTCATTTTCTTTTAGATAATCAATTAATGGGATAAATGTAGTAGCACCTGAATCTATAATATAGTTTTTCTTTTCTTTAGAATATGCTAGTTCAATTATCTTATCAAATTCTCTTACATTAAATTTACCATCATCATCTATTAGTTTTAAAAAATTTGCATTTAATGCTTTTATATTACATAATGTAGTATTATTTGGGTCAGTATCTATTGCTAATATACTTTCTTTATTATACAAAAAATATTGGCATAATAAAGAGCTTATAAAACTTTTACCTATACCACCTTTTCCATTTAAAATAAAATGAATTTTAGTCATTTTTTAATTTTCTCCTTTTTAACTTTTCGCATAGTTAGTAAAAACTAGAGCTATGCGTGTTTTATATGCTGTTTAATTGTTCTGAATATTCAACCTTTGACCTATCGCTAAATACAGGGTCTTTAAAATACAGCATTTGCTTCCCATAAATCGCAGGTTTTCCTGAAATGAAAATTAACATATCTCCTGCTTCAATTATTAGCCCATTTTTATCTTTTTTAGCCGATGGAATTCTCATACACTCATCAGGAGTTATGAGTGGTCTTTGTACTTCTTGTATTGTTTCGCTTACATTATCTAAAACTGCTTGAAGTTTTTTGCCGCTGCTAGTGATTGAACGTTTAACGATAGTAGTAGTCCCTGACATTTCTGAAAGTAGTTTTGCTGTGTGTATATTATTAGGTGCAAATGCAATTCTAACGTGGCAATTTGAAGTTATACTTTCTTTATCTGTGTATAAATTATATAATTGTTGAAGGTCTTGTATAATTCCATAAAACTTAATTCCATATCCTGCCCAATAAGCCAAACCTTCTTCTAAAGTTGCAATTTTACCTACGCTAGTAAGCTCATCTCCCATAAACAATAATCTGTGTTTATATGTTTTTTCTTCGCCTAATTTTACATCAGTTAAGGTCCTAAAAATTTGATTAATAATTAAATTAAATAGCGGCTTTAATCTATCTTTATCTGAAGGTGGAATAATTAAATATAGACTTACTGGTTTATCGCTATTCATAAGCTCATTTATTTTAAAATCGCTTTTAGCTGTATTTTTTGCCAAAATAGGGTCTATATATAAATTTAAGCTTTCACTTGTAGTTCCTATAACTCCTGATAATTCTTGACTTGCTTTATTTTTCATAGCTCTTGCTATACTTTGTATTATTTCATTTGTATCATCTCTTGCAATATCACATTCAAGCATTTCTTCAAGTATTTCATCTATGCTCATTTTAGGGTCGTTTAAGAATTTATAAATATCTGTAAGATTAGGGATATTTTCGTTTTTATTTTTTGCAATATGTAAAGAATAAAGTATTAAAGCAACTAAAAAATTTTTTGCTTCACTTTTAAAATAACCTGTTGAATTACTTGTTTTTTCATCTGGAGTATCTCCTTTATAAATTATATTAATAGCTATGTTTTGAGTATCTTTTATTTCAAAAAAATATATTTTGCTAAAATAAATTACTAGCGCTAACAAAAATGGCGTGGTAGTTTAAGGTATTGTGGTATTTATCATTAAAGATTTTTAAATCATTTTTGCCTAAAAATACCCCGCTAAAGGCATTTACTCCACTAAGTTTTAAATGCCTAAAAAGTTCAATACTTGAGCTAAAATTAAGCTCATAATCTTTCTCAAAAATCTTTATATTTTGATAATGTGGCTTTAAAATTTGCTCTATATCGCTAATGCTTAAATACTTAAGCCCCACACCAAAATGCTCTTTAATCTGCCAAAGATTATTCACTCCAAAAGTGCTAAAAATTAAATTTGATTTTTTATCTGAGATGATATTTAAATTCGTAATTATTTTTTTCAAATCAAGCCATTGAAAACACGCATTTGAAGTAATTAAATCAAATTTGATATTATTAAATTTATTTATTTTAAAATCATTCAAATCTTGTTTAATAAATGTAAATCTTTTATCGTAATCATTGCTAAAATCATTTATATCAACACAATAAAAATTATTGAATTTGATTTTACTAGCTATCATTTTGCTAAATTCGCCTCTATTAGAACCTAATTCTAATATGTTATTGTAATGTTGATTAATCTCGCTTAATAAAATTTTTCTCATATCAATTTGTACAATAGCGTTACTATAATATGTATTTTTTGCTTTAAAAAACGAATTAGCTACATCATACATATTTCTTCCCATGAATTAAAATTATTAAAACAAAAATGTGGTTTATCCATAAAAATAATATTATTAAAACAATTAATTAATGCTTTTTGTGGGAAAATTGCATCTTCGTTTGATGAATACGCTAAATCATAATTTTGCCAAATAATAGGCATTTTTGAAATTTCTAAAATATTTAAAAGCTCGTTTTTTAATGTATTTTCACTTGCAAAATAATCTTTTAAATTATTTGCTCCAGCTTTTTTTAAAAAATCATCTAAGTTAAAATTTAATGCACTTAATTTAAAAATTCTTTCATTAATTCCAAATTCTTTATGTATACCATAACTAGTCCCGTTTATTGCTATTTTTTGTATAATATTAAAATTAGAAAAATCACATTTAGAAGCTACCATAGCACCCATTGAATAAGACAATAGTATAATATTTTGATAATTTTTACATTCATTTAAAAAATCAAGGTTAAATTTAGAATAATCATAAATAATTATTACATTATTATTACTTTTTAATGTTGCATAAGCCTTAGGTAAAAAACCAAATCCACCAAAGAATAATATTAAATTTTGTGAATTATTTTTATATAAAAATTCATATCTCATTTAAGGCCTTTATTAAATTATCTATATCATTATAATCCATACTAGCATTTAATGATAGTCTTAATCCAGTATCTTTTAGAGCAACGGTAGGGGTTTTTATACTAGGTACATAAAATCCTTTTTGAAGTAAATTTTGTGAAATTTCATCACATTTATCATTGTCTCCTATGATTATCATTTTTATATAACTAATTCCTATCACATTGTATTTTTTTAAATTTTCATTAAAATATAAACTTAAATTTTTTAAATGCCTTCTTTTTTCATCAAATTTATCCAAATTTTTAAATACATAATGCGAAAAAGCTACATTAATAGGGGCTAGGGCAGTTGAATAAATTAATCCACGAGCTTTATTGATAAAAAAATCTTTTGAAATCTCATTACATAAAATTACAGCACCAACACTGGCTATGCTTTTTCCAAAAGTTAAGACTATAAAATCAATATCATTTGAGAAATTTTTACAAAGTCCTAATCCTTTTTCTCCTAAAGAACCTATACTATGAGCTTCATCAATATACAGCATAACATTTTTAAATTCTTTTTTTAGTTTTATTAAACCATCTATATTGGCAAAATCAGCATCCATACTAAACATTGCTTCACTTAAGATTACAATTTTTTCATAATCTTTATGATATTTTATGAGCAAATTTTTTAAATCATTTAAATCATTATGTTTATAACGTTTAAAATTTGCATTTTTTATCCCATCAATTATGCTTGCGTGCACTTTTTTATCAGCTATGAATAATATATTCTTAAGAGTTGCTAAAGCACTAAGACAACTATAATTTAAGGTATATCCACTATTAAATAAAAGTGCTTTTTTTTGATAAATTTTTTCTAAATATTCTTCAAATACAAAAAATTCATCATATCCACCACTAAGACTTCTTGAAGAACTTGAGCTAAGAGCTAAATTTTTATGTGTGTTTAAAAATTCGTTTTGTAAAATTCCATCACTAGCAATTCCTAAATAATCGTTACTTGCAAAATTTAGTAGTTTTTGATTATTAAAAATTACAAATTTATTTTCATGTTTAAATCTTTTTAGGCTTCTAAAATTATTTTTATTTTTTAATTCATTTAAAGTTTCTTGCATATTATTCCTTAGCATAGTATTTAAATTTATCATTAAATACTATATTTAACAATATTTTACTTTATAAAAATAAAGGAGTTTTAAATGCAAAGTGATGAATTAATTAAACTTGACTTAGCACATATTTGGCACCCTTGCACTCAAATGAAAGAGCACGAGTTTGTCCCATTAATACCGATAAAGAGAGCAAAAGGAATGAAATTATATGATTTTGATGATAATTGTTATCTTGATTGCGTGTCTTCTTGGTGGGTTAATCTTTTTGGACATAGTAATGATTATATAAATGGTAAAATTAAAGAACAATTAGAACAATTAGAACATGTAATTTTAGCTGGTTTTTCACATGAAAGTATAATTAAGTTATCATCAAGGTTGATAAATTTATTACCTAAACCTTTAAATAAATGTTTTTACGCTGATAATGGTTCAAGTGCTGTTGAGGTGGCACTTAAGATGAGTTTTCATAAAAATTTATTACAAGGAAAATTAAAACCAAATTTTTTATCTTTATCTAATTCTTATCATGGAGAAACTATAGCAGCACTTAGTGTTAGCGATGTAGATTTATATAAAAAAACTTACAAGGAATTGCTTATTAATTGTATAAAAACCCCAGTTCCTATTAATGATGATTTTGCTAAAGAATTAAATACTTTAAATGAAATTTTAGAAAAAAATTCAAAAAATATAAGTGCTTTTATAATTGAACCATTAATTCAATGCGCTGGAAATATGCATATGTATTCTAAAGATTATATTAAAAAAGCTTGTGAATTAGCAAAATCTTATGATATTGATATTATTTTTGATGAAATTGCAGTTGGGTTTGGAAGAAGTGGTACTATGTTTGCATTAGAGCAATGCGGTGTAATTCCTGATTTTTTATGCCTTAGCAAAGGTTTAACTGGTGGATATTTACCACTTAGTGTTGTAATTACTAATGATGATGTTTATAATGAATTTTATGCACCATATGAAACATATAAAGCATTTTTACACTCTCATAGCTACACAGGGAATGCACTTGCTTGTGCAGCTGCAAATGCAACGCTTGACATATTTAAAAATGATAATGTGATTAATAAAAATAAAGAAAAATCAGCTTATATTCTTAAAAATTGGTTGATGCTAAATGAATTTAAAAATGTAAAAAATATAAGAAATCAAGGAATGGTTTTTGCATTTGATATTTTACATCAAAATCCTAGATTTGGTAAAGAAGTGTTTTTAAAAGGTCTTAAAAAAGGCTTATTACTTCGCCCATTAGCAAATACTATTTATTTAATGCCACCATACATTATAAGCTATGATGAAATTGATTATATATGTTCTAGTATAAGAGAAATTTTGCTTGAATTAGGACTTAAGTGAGTAAGCTAAATTTAGACAATTTTCAAGGCTAGGGTAGTTTGGTGTAATTGAGTTTATATTATTTTTTTTGAGTTCATTTTGAGTGCTTTTTCCTATAGATATGATATTTGTAGGAATAAATTTAAAATGATATAAAAAATCTCTTACACCAGAAGGTGCTAAAAATATTAAAATATCATCATTTTTTAATTTCTTATTAAATGGTATAAAATTATTATCAAGTGGTGTTTTTAGCCTTATATTTTCATATGCTATTACACTTGTTAAATCTATATTATTTTTTATTAAAAAATCGTCTAAGTCGCTAATTATTTCTTTGGCTCTAAAATAAATACATTTTTCATATTTTAATAATTGTAATATTTCATTTTTAAAATCTTTTGCATGGGCAGTTTTTCCAGTATAAAATGCTTCTAAATTTATTTTTTTTAAATATTCAGCAGTTTTTTCTCCAATGCAAAATATTTTTTTATTTTTTAAATTTAAATTATTTTGAATACAAGATTTTATTGCATTTTTACTAGTAAATATAATGTTTGAAAAATCATCTAAATTAATAAAAAAATCTTTAAATATAATCTCATTAACGAAAATACTTTGTATATTTGTTTTTTCTTTTAAACCTACAACATAAATTTCACTCAAAGAATAATTCCTTTTCTAATTCGCATAAAAGCAAAGCACATTCTAAGGCACATTGCTCTTGCATATAAATTCTATCACCTTTTAAATTTAGAGTTTTACAAAGTTGTTTTCCATCATCTTTTATAGCACAAATATAAACTGTTCCACTCTTAGTCCCCAAATCATCCGAACCTAAAACTCCTGTGCAGCTTATGGCGTAGTTTGATTTTGTAAGGCTTAAAACCCCACTTGCCATTGATACAGCACATTCATTAGAATAAACCATACCATTGTCTAAATTTTCATCTTTTACATTTAGCCATGCTTTTTTATATTCATTTGAATATGTTATCAAACTTCCTTTATATACACTACTTATTCCATCAATTTTTGTAAAATTACTTGCTAATAATCCACCAGTACAACTTTCAGCAAAGCTTATAGTTTGATTTTGTAAATTTAAAACTTGTCCTATATATTGATATAAATTGTTTGTAAAAATTACTTTTTTATTAAACAATGATCTAATTGATGCTAAAAAACCGACCTCATCAGAATATTCACTAGTATTGACTTTTACATATAATAAATTACTTAATAGTGGATATATACTTAATTCTATATTGTATGGTTTAACACTTGTAGTTAATAATATTTCCACATTACTCATTTCATCGTGTATTAAAAAATCATAATTTGTTTTATTATTATGTAAAATTTCTGGAAATTCAAAAATATTAGTTTTTATTATATTTATTGATACATTGTTTAATTCAAGTAAAACACTATCTTTTTGATATTTTATATATTTTTCAACTATAAATTCATCATTTATTAATATTAGTTCACATTCTTTTAAGGTAGCTAGAATTTTATTGATTGTTGAAAACGAGTATTCATCTGTAATTATTGTTATTAAACCATATTTATTATAGTTTATATCTAGTAATGTATTTAGTTTAGAATCATTATTATTTAATTTTATTATTGTATCAGGTGTTAAATTTTTAGATGATAATTTTCTATTGACCCAAGAACAAAAATATTCATTAAAACTCAAATCTTTTGTAAAATATATTAATAAATGTTTCATTTCTTATCCTTTTATTTAAAAAAGTATAGCAAAATAAGTGCATTTTAACAATCAAAAAATATTAAAGGCACATTTATGGATTATAAAGATACATTATTATTACCCAATACTACTTTTGAGATGAGAGCAAATCTTTATGAAAACGAGAAAAAAAGTTTTGAAAAATTTTCATCATTTGCATACGCACAATTAAGAGATAAAAAAGCACCTAAATTTATCCTACACGATGGCCCTCCTTATGCTAACGGGCATTTACACATAGGTCATGCTTTAAATAAAATCTTAAAAGATATGATTAATAAAACTAGATATTTTCTAGCTAATAATTCAATTTCATATACTCCTGGTTGGGATTGCCATGGTTTGCCTATTGAACAACAAGTTGAAATCAAATTAAAAGATAAAAATCCAAGTATAAAAGAAATTCACGACGCTTGCACTGAACACGCAAAAGAATTCATAGGTATTCAAATGAAAGAATTTAAAGACTTAGGAATAATTGGAGATTTTGACAAGCCTTATTTGACTATGGATTTTAAATTTGAAGCAAATATTTATAAAACTCTTTTAGAAGTAGCTAAAAATGGTTTATTAATTCAAAGAAGTAAGCCAGTTTATTGGAGTTGGGCTGCTAAAAGTGCTTTAGCTGAAGCAGAAGTTGAATATGAAGATAAAGAAGATTATTCAATTTTCGTAGCATTCAAACTAAACGATGATGCAAAAGCAAAACTTAAATCTTTAGGAGCAAATGATAGTATTTTAAACAACGCAAGAGCTGTTATTTGGACTACTACTCCTTGGACTTTACCAGCAAATAAAGCAATCGCATTAAATAAAGATGAGCTATATGTTTTAGGAGAAAATGGTCTTATCGTAGCTAAAAAAAGATTAGAAGATTTAGCAGAATTTAATATTAAACCTGTGCTTGAGTTTAAAGGAGATTTTTTAGAAAATACAAACGCATTAAATCCTTTAAACAATAATCTATCTCAATTCATAACAGGAGAGCATGTTTTAATGGATGGCGGTAGTGGTTTAGTTCATACTGCACCAGGACACGGAGAATATGATTATTATGCTTGTTTAAGATACAATATTGAAGTAGAAATGCCTGTAGGAGATGATGGTTGTTATGATGAAAATATCAAAAGATTAGTGCCAAATAAACCTGAATTATTAGGAATGCATGTATTTAAAGCAAATGAAGTAATTATTGAATTATTGGGCGAAAGTCTTTTAAAATGCTCTAAATTTATACACTCATATCCATTTTGCTGGAGAACTCATAAACCAATAATTTATAGAGCTACTAAACAATTTTTCATAGCTATGGATAAAGAATTTTACAATGGTATGACTTTAAGAGAATTAGCTCAAAAATCACTTGATGAAGTAAGTTTTTATCCAAAAGCAGGAAGAAATAGAATAGGAACTATGATTAGTAATAGACCTGATTGGTGTATTTCAAGACAACGCTCTTGGGGTGTGCCTTTAGCATTCTTTAATGATAAATCAGGGAATTTGATTATGGATTTTGAACTTTACGAACACCTTGCAAGCATATTTGAAAAAGAAGGCGTAAGAGTATGGTGGCAAAAAGATATTAAAGATTTATTACCAGCTAATTCAAAATATAAAGCAGATGAATTAGAAAAAGTTACTGATATTTTAGATGTTTGGTTTGATAGTGGCTCTACATTTAACGCTGTTTTAGCTAGTGGAAATTACGATATCAAAACAACTCAAGCTGATATGTATTTAGAAGGAAGCGACCAACATCGTGGGTGGTTTCAAAGCTCATTGTTATTAAGCGTTATTTTAAACAAACAAGCACCTTATAAAGCAGTTTTAACTCACGGATTTACCGTTGATGAAAAAGGTAGAAAAATGAGTAAAAGTCTAGGCAATGTAATAGCGCCAGAACAAATTGCAAAAAATTATGGCTTAGAAATCTTTAGACTTTATATAACATTATGTGATTATTCAACTGATGTTAAATTAGGTGAAAGTATATTAAAGCAAACTAGCGAGCAATATAGAAAAATAAGAAATACAATAAGATTTTTATTAGCAAATACTAGCGATTTAAAAGCTTATAATTATAATTTCAGTGATTTAGACAAAATGATTTTAAATAAAGCTAATAATGTGTTTGAACTTTACAAAAAATCATTCTTAGAATATGATTTCGCTAAAGGTATGAATGCACTTTGCACATTTTTAAGTGCTGATTTAAGCGGTGTTTATCTTGATATTTGTAAGGATAGCTTGTATTGTGATGCTAAAGAAGATAGCAAAAGAACAGCGTCAATTACTGCAATGGCTTTAATACTTAAAAAATTATTAGTTTTACTAGCACCTGTATTAACTCATACTACAAATGAAGCTTGTGAACACGCAAACAAATTTATATTAGGCGATATTAAGAGTATTTTTGATTTAGAAGATTTTGATTTTGCTAGTAAAATCACACCTAGCAAAAACGATTATGAATATTTATTAAAAACTCGTGTTAAATTCTACGAGCAAATTGATATATTGAAAAAAGATAAAATAATCAAAAGCACATTAGAGCTAAATCTAGCTACTAATGATGAAGTGATATTAAATTATGAAGAAGCAGCTGATTTTTATTCATTAAGTAAAATTGAAGCTTTAAATAATAACGAAGCTTTGGCAAGTTTTGAAATTGATAATAAAACATACAAAATCATAAAATCAAATCTATGCAAATGCCCTAGATGTTGGAAATACTTAAGCCTAAGCGAAGAAAGCTTATGTCCTAGATGCGAAAGGGTGTTAAAATGAGCGAACCTGTTAGCTTAGAGCTAATAGTCGGCACTATTATAGTATTAGCTATAATTAGTGCTATTGGAGTAATTTTAGTAAATAAAGGAAAGAAATGATAACTTTAGAACAAGCATTAAAATTAAGTGATAATGAATTAATAGAATTAAAAAAAGAACTAAATAAATTAGCATTAGAAAACAAACATTTAGGAGCTTATGTAGAGCAATTAATCAATACTCCTTTAGATGATATTGATTATCTAGGAGTGCCTGTAGCTATTAAAGATAATATTCAAGTTAAGGGCTGGAGCATTACAAATGGTTCAAAAATAATGCAAGGATATTATGCACCTTATGATGCAAGTGTGATTAGCAATATGAAAAAACACAAATTCGCACCATTTGGAAGATGTAATATGGATGAGTTTGCTATGGGTAATACTACAAAAACAAGCTTTTATGGAAAGACCCTAAATCCTTTAAATAATGCTTTAGTCCCAGGTGGAAGTAGTGGTGGTAGTGCTGCTGCGGTAGGTGCAAAAATAGCTCTTGCTGCATTAGGAAGCGATACAGGTGGAAGTGTTCGCCAGCCTGCTGCATTTTGTGGTTGTGTAGGTTTTAAGCCAAGTTATGGAAGAGTTAGCAGATATGGACTTGCTAGTTATTCAAGTAGTTTAGACCAAATAGGAGTATTAACTCAAAATGTAAAAGACGCTAGTATTTTATACGATGCGATTGCAGGTCATTGTGAGTTTGATAGCACTAGTGCTGATATTCAATTTGTGCCTACATTTGATAAATTAGACGCTAATAAAAAATACAAAATCGCAATTATTAAAAATTATATAGATTCATGCTCTGATGAAATAAAAACACAAACTTATAAAGCTATAGATAAATTAAAAGCTTGTGGTCATACCATAAGTGAAGTTAGCCTTGCTGATAGTAAATACGATGTAGCTGCTTATTATATAATAGCTTGTGCTGAAGCAAGTGCTAATTTAAGCCGTTACGATGGGATTAGATATGGCAATAGAGCTAAGGAATTTAAAGATTTAAACGAGTTATATGTAAATACTAGAAGCGAAGGTTTTGGGCTTGAAGTTCAAAAGAGAATTTTATTAGGAACATTCGTGCTTTCAAGTGGTTATATTGACGCATATTATAAAAAAGCTCAATTAGTAAGAGAAATTATCACTAGAAAATACAATGAAATTTTAAGCGATAATGATTTAATACTAATGCCTGTTGCACCAAGTCTTCCAAAATCATTTGATGCGAAGACTAGTTCTGTTGAAAGCTATTTAGAAGATATTTTCACTATTTCAGTTAATCTTGCAAAGCTTGCAGGTATTAGCGTGCCTGTTGCTAAAACTGAAGATAATTTAAATGTGAGCGTTCAATTAGTAGCAAAAAGATTTGATGAACAAAACTTATTAAATGCAGCATTAAGCTTGGAAAACGCTGTTAAATAATTTTATAATAATTTAGGTGTGTATTACCCTTTATAAGAGTTTGTAATTGTTATGTTATAATTGCTCTAAGCCTACATTTAAGATTTTTTGTAAAACTTGTGAAAAAGAATTTAAATTACTTGAATGTAAAAGAAGAATTTTAGATGATGGTTTAGAAGTAATTAGCTTTTATAAATATTCTAAAATTAAAAAATTATTAAATCACAAGCATTTTATTAGTGGATATTTTATATTAAATAAACTCGCATCTTATTCTTATAAAAGATTTCATTTTGATAATGAATTAGCTTATGCTATAGGCTTAGATGATGATTGCTCTAGTGGGTATTCTCATACGGCAATACTTATTAAAAATATGAAATCAAAAAATATTATTCCATTATATAACGCAATTAAAGCAAAAAATAAGATTATTTATAAAGGTAAAAGCCTTTCATTTAGAAAGAAAAATAAAAGAAAATATGAATTGCAAAAGACCTTGGAATTACCTGTAATTTTAGTAGATGATATTATCACTTCAGGTGAGTCTTTAAAACAAGCGAATTTAGTGCTTAAAAAAGCTAAAATTAAGGTTCTTTTTGCGGTCGTATTAGCCGATGCGAAAGTTTAGTTTGCTAGTATAAAAAAATCTTTACTTAAAGGAAAACAATGAATTTATTTGATAATAGTGAAATTACTGTTGTAGATATTGAAGATAGTATAAAAACAAGCTATCTTGATTATTCTATGTCAGTAATTATAGGCCGTGCCTTACCTGATGCAAGAGATGGATTAAAGCCGGTTCATAGAAGAATTCTTTATGCAATGAATGATTTAGGAGTAGGTTCAAAAAGTGCTTATAAAAAATCAGCTCGTATAGTGGGTGATGTAATCGGTAAATACCATCCGCACGGAGATACTGCTGTTTATGATGCTTTAGTAAGAATGGCACAAAGCTTTTCAATGAGATACCCAAGTATTGATGGTCAAGGAAACTTTGGTTCAGTTGATGGAGATGGTGCTGCAGCTATGCGTTATACTGAAGCTAGAATGACAATTTTGGCTGAAGAATTGTTAAAAGATTTAGATAAAGACACGGTTGATTTTGTTCCAAACTATGATGATAGTATGAGTGAGCCTGATGTTTTACCTTCAAGAGTACCTAATTTATTGTTAAACGGCTCAAGTGGTATTGCTGTTGGTATGGCAACTAATATTCCACCACATAGTTTAGATGAATTAGTAGATGGACTTTTATATTTACTTGAGAATAAAAACGCTAGTTTAGAAGAAATAATGCAGTTTATAAAAGGTCCTGATTTTCCAACTGGTGGGATAATTTTTGGTAAAAAAGGTATTATAGAAGCTTATAAAACAGGTCGTGGTAGAATTAAAGTAAGAGCAAAAACTCATATAGAACAAAAAGGAAATAAAGAGCTAATAGTAATTGATGAGTTACCTTATCAAGTAAATAAAGCAAGACTTCACGAACAAATTGCAGAGCTTGTAAAAGAAAAGCAAATAGAAGGTATAAGCGAGACAAGAGATGAGAGTGATAGAGATGGAATTCGCCTTGTAATTGAGCTTAAGCGTGATGCTATGAGTGAAATTGTGCTAAATAATTTATTTAAAAGCACCACAATGGAGACAACATTTGGTGTGATAATGTTGGCAATTCACAATAAAGAACCTAAGGTATTTTCTTTAATAGAGCTATTAGATTTATTTTTAAATCATAGAAAAACCGTAATTATTAGAAGAACTATTTTTGAACTTGAAAAAGCAAAAGCAAGAGCACATATTTTAGAAGGTCTTAAAATTGCACTAGATAATATAGATGAAGTAATTGCATTAATTAAATCAAGTGCAGATACTGCAAGTGCAAGAGATGCTTTAGTAGAAAAATTTAGCTTAACTGAATTACAAGCTAATGCTATTTTAGAAATGAGACTTAGCCGTCTTACAGGACTTGAAAGAGATAAATTAGAAGATGAGTTAAGAGAGCTTTTAGCAAAAATTGAAGAACTAAATGCAATCTTAAAAAGCGAAGAAAAAATAGAAGAAATAATTCACGATGAATTATTAGAAATTAAAAATAAATTTAAAGTTCCAAGAATTACTGAAATAGTAGATGATTATGATGAAATTGATGTAGAAGATTTAATACCAAATGAGCCAATGGTAATTACAATTACTCATCGTGGATATATCAAAAGAGTTCCTACAAAATCATATGAAAAACAAAAGCGTGGTGGTAAAGGTAAAGTTGCAGTTACTACTTATGATGATGATTTTATAGAGAGTTTCTTCACTGCAAATTCTCACGATACGCTAATGTTTGTTACTAATAAAGGACAACTATATTGGTTAAAAGTTTATAAAATTCCTGAAGGTAGTAGAACTGCTAAAGGAAAAGCTGTTGTAAATCTAATCAATCTTTTACCAGATGAAAAAATTATGGCAATAATTCCAACAACTGATTTTGCTAAGACAAAATCACTTGCATTCTTTACTAAAAATGGTCTTATTAAACGCACGAATTTAAGTGAATATAGCAATATCCGTTCAGTTGGTGTAAGAGCTATTAATCTTGATGAAAATGATGAATTAGTAAGTGTTTTAATAGCACAAAATGATGATAGTGAAAATATTGATTTGGTTGATGAAAATAGTGAAATTATTGAAGATGATAATATTCAAATTGTTGAAGAAGAAAATTCTTTAGATGAAAACCAAGAAAACCAAGAAGAGCAAGTTAGTGGAACTATGATTTTTGTAGCTACTAAAAAGGGTATGTGTATTAAATTCCCACTTACAAAAGTTCGTCAAATTGGTCGTGTAGCTCGTGGAGTAACTGCTATTCGCTTTAAAGAAGAGCAAGATTATGTAATAGGTGCAGTAGTTATTGAAAGTAATGAGCAAGAAATTTTAAGTGTTAGCCAAAAAGGTATCGCAAAAAGAACTGATGCAGGAGAATATCGCTTACAAAGTCGTGGTGGTAAGGGCGTAATTTGTATGAAACTTACTCAAAAGACAAAAGATTTAGTAGGCATTGTAATTGTTGATGATACTATGGATTTAATGGCGCTTACAAGTAGTGGCAAGATGATTAGAACTGATATGCAAAGCATTAGAAAAGCTGGTAGAAATACAAGTGGAGTAATCGTTGTAAATGTTGGTAGTGATGAGGTAGTAAGCATTGCAAAATGTCCTAAGGAAGAAATAGAAGAAGAAAATTTAGAAGAAGAGAATGGCTTATTTGATGATAATTGATATTGTTATTTTAGCTTTCTCTTTAGCAATTGACGCATTTTTTGTAGCATTAAGTATTTGCTTAGTGCTACAAAAACAATCTTTAAAAAAGTTATTAGTTTTTAGTGCATTATCTGCTTGTTTTCAAGTTTTAATGCCTATTTTGGGATATTATGTAACTTATTTATTAAATGTAAGGTATATGAAGTTAATTCAAGCAATTGACCATTATGTGATTTTTGCAATTTTTGTATTTTTAGCATATAAATTATTTAAGGAATTCTTAGATAATGAAAATGAGAATATTAATATAAGTTATGGTTCATTATTTTTGCTTAGCATAGCGACTAGTATTGATGCGCTAGGTGCAGGACTTATGATATTTTCTTTGGAATATAATTTATTTATTTCTTCTTTATTAATAGCTTTAATTACATCTTTTATGTGCTTTTCTAGTTTGTTTATAAGTAACATGAAAGTTAATAAAAAAATTTTACAACCAATAGGAAGCTTGCTACTTTTATTTTTGGCGTTTAAAATTGTAATAACACATGTAATCGATCAAATTTAATTTTGAAAAATAATTTAATAATGATAAATTAGAAACAATCATAAAAAATATAATCAATAAAAAATAATTAATCTAATTTAAATTCCTTAAAGGATTTAAATTAGAATACAAGATTATATTAAAAATATGAGGTGTTAAATACTTTCTTTTATTAAAGAATTAATAAAAAAATCTTTATTTGTTGGTTTGAGTTTAGCGTTTTTTATCATTGCTATTTTCGTTTTTTTAATGCTTGTTCAGTATTCATACAATATCTATAGTAAATACTTTAGTTCAACTTATGATAAATTTCTTAAAACCAAAAAAGAGCTTTGCTCTCTTGAAAGGCAATTAGAAGTAGAAGGCTATTTATTATTTTGGGATTTTAAAAATGAGTATACAAATTATAAATATGATTATTCTAAAAGCGGATATAAATGTAATTTAGAAAAAGAAGAAAAATATAAAAGAGCAATTGTAAATTATTTTAAATTAAGTAATGCAAAAATATATGAAGTGCAAAATTATAATAGCATTGATGAAGTTAAATCTCTTAAAACTTTAGATAGTTTAGAATTAAAAGAAGTTAATGAATTTAACAATAATCTAGTATTTTTTGAAAAAAGATTTTTTGATAAAAATTCATTTCAATTTATAGATGGAAATGAAATGCAAGTAATGTTATATAACTCATATACTAAGGAAAAAGAAGAGAGATAATATTATATAGATGGGTGTGGTTATGTAATCCCAACATATAAAATAAAATACAATTAAGAAGATATAATGGCAGTAAAACTACAAATAATGTTTAATTATTTATAGTTTTACAAGAATTTAAATCAATAGGATTAAATAAGTTCCATTGTTTGTTTTACTATTGATAATTCTTCGTTAGTTGGAATAACTAAAATTGGGTATTTTGAATCAGCTTTTGCTATATTTCTAGCTACTTTTTCACGCTTAGCATTTTTTTCTTCATCAATGCTAAAGCCAAGATGTGCAAGTTGCTTACAAACCGCAGCTCTCATTAAATCATCATTTTCACCAATACCTGCTGTAAAAATTAGAGCCTTAGCAGGAGTTACTGCAAGATATGAGCCTATGTATTTTGCAATTCTATAGCAAAACATATCAAATGCTAATTTTGCTTTCTTATCACCATTTTGCATTTTTTCTTCAATTTCACGCATATCATTTGCACCACAAATTCCTAATAAACCACTTTGTTTATTGCAAATTTTATCAAGTTCAGCAATGCTTAAACCTTTATTATATGCTAAATAAAATAAAGCTCCAGCATCAATATCCCCACATCTAGTTCCCATCATTAATCCTTCAAGTGGAGTAAGACCCATTGAAGTATCAACGCATTTACCATCTTTAATAGCACTAATACTTGCACCATTTCCTAAGTGAGCTGTAATTGCATCTATGTTTTTAATACCTAAGAATTTTTCTGCTTCACGAGTTACAAATTCATGAGATGTTCCATGAAAGCCATATCTTCTAACGCCATCTTCTTCATAATATTTATTAGCTATTGCATAGCGATATGCGATTTCTGGCATTGTTTGATGAAATGCTGTATCAAATACTGCTATATTTTTAACACTTGGAGCAAGATTTATAATTGTTTTAATTCCTGAAATATTTGCAGGATTATGTAAAGGTGCTAATTTTACTAATTCATCTAAAGCTTTTAAACATTTATCATCAACTAATGTTGCTTTAATAAATTTATCCCCACCATGCACCACACGATGACCTACTGCTGCTAATTCATTAAAATCAGTTAAAAGTCCGCTTTTAGCAAATAAATCACGAACTACTTTTAAGCCATCTTCGTGATTATTTATGCCACCTAAATGCTCTAATTCTTTGCCATCAAATTTAATTTTTGCTCTTGAATTGCTTTCTCCAATTTGCTCAACCAAACCACTCGCAACACTATCTTCATTAAAAAATAATTGGAATTTCAGTGAGCTTGAACCTGCATTTAAAACTAATATTTTTTTCATAATTTTCCCTTTTTTATAATTTATTGTGCTTGAATTGCACTAATTAAGCATGTATTTACAATATCTTCAACCAAACAACCCCTACTTAAATCATTAATAGGTTTGTTTAAACCTTGCAAAACAGGACCAACCGCAATAGCCCCTGCACTTCTTTGCACTGCTTTATAAGCTATATTTCCTGCATTTAAATCAGGGAATACAAATACATTTGCCTTTCCTGCTACTTTGCTATCAGGCATTTTTTTACTTGCTGTTGCAATATCTACTGCTGCATCAAATTGTATAGGACCATCATAATTTAATCCCTCATAAGATTTTGCTAATTCGCACGCTTGTTTTACCAAATCAACGCTTACTCCACTACCGCTATTTGCAGTTGAATAAGATAGCATTGCAACTCTTGGCTCAAAACCAAAAGCCTTATAAGTAGCTGCACTAACACTTGCAATTTCGGCTAGATTTTCAGGAGTTGGATTAGGATTTACTGCACAATCAGCAAAATACCAAACCTTATCACTTAAGCACATAAAAAATCCACCACTTACACTCTTAACACCTGGTTTAGTTTTAACTATTTGAAGAGCTGGGCGAATTGTATCAGCAGTTGAACATGCAGCCCCACTAACCATAGCATCAGCGTAGCCTAAATGAACTAATAAAGTTCCAAAATAATTTCTATCTTTTATAAGTTCTTTTGCTTGCTCAAGGCTCATTCCCTTTGATTTTCTAGCTTCATAAAGTGCATTTGCACATTCATCATCTAATGATGAATTACCTGGATTATAAGTCTTAACATCATCTAAATCTATACCTAAATCACTAGCTTTTTGTGCTATTTCTTTATTATTTCCTAAGATAATTAATTTAACAGCCCCACTTTTTAATAATTTGTCAGCTGCTTTTAATATCCTATCATCATTTCCTTCTGGTAGAACAACTGTTTTTAAATTGCTTTTAGCTTTTTCCTCAAGTAAGCTCTCAAATGCCATAGGTGTCATAAAATTAGGTTCTTTTGCCATGGCAGGACATTCGCCAACTACAGGTGTTATTCCAAAATTTTTAGCAATTTTTATTAATTCTTCACATTCTGGTTCAATTACTAGATTTAAATTTAATTCTTTTACTAATTCTAAATTTATTACAAATGGACTTAATTTTCCAAATTCTTTAAAAGTTACAACTAATACAAAACTATGTTCGCTTAGTAATTTTTTATAATCTTTAATGATATTCTTGAAAAATAAATTTTTATTTTCTAAATAATCATTCATAGCATCTTTTGTAGAATATGAAAAATATGATTTTACATCTAAATCTTTTTTGTAATTTTCTAATCTACACTGACCTGATTCACATGCAACTGGTTGATAAACTACTAAATCAGGATATTTGTTTTTTAGCATTTTTATAATTTCATTAGCTTTTTCATCGCACTCTCTTGCATAGTAAAATGATTTCATTTTTTCTCCTTGAATTTATATTTTTTAGAGTTTATAACTAAATTATTAATAATAAAAAATTAAATAATTGTTTAGCTAAAAAATAGCTAAACAAATTACTATTCGCTACATTCATCTAATAAATATGCAATGTGCTGCCATGACATATTTGTAGCATCAGCTAAACCTACCTCACATGTGCTTGAAGTACTAAAACCTCTTTTTATATTTGTAGTTGAGAAAAATGCTTTGAATTTATTCGTTGCTGAGATATTTAATTTAGGAGTTAAAAATCCTTTATAACCAGCAAAAGCACAGCAATATGTATCAACATCTTCATAAATTTTTTTATTGGTGCAAAGACTTGCTAATTCTTTTAAAACATTTTCTTTTTTTAATTTTCTCATAGCACACATTGTATAAATTGCTATCTCTTCATCTATTTTTTTGATTTTTAACTTAGGTGCAACAAATTTTAATAAAAATTCACTTAAATCATAAATTTCACTTTCTTTTTGATTAAGTATCAATTTTGAGCTACATGCGCTATGATCACTTACTATTATTAATTTTTGTTCTGCAAAATATTTTTTTAATTTTTCTTTATTTTTATCTTGTATATCTTGAAAATTTTCATAAGCTTTACCACAGCATAAATCTTTAGGTGGATAAATAACACCTATATTTGCTTTTTTGCATAGATTTTCAAATACTTCTTGTAAAGGTCTTTTATCATATAGTTTTTTATTTGGTTTAAAAGCTTTATTTAGACAGCTAGTAAAATATAAAATATTAAAATCAGTCTTTTTATCACTTGTTTTAAAATTATTTTTTTCTGGTAAATACTTTCTACTTTGTGGCATATGTAAAGCGCTTAGAGTATTATCTAAGAAGTCGTTTCCAAATTGATTTGCGACTCCTAAAGAAAATTTAGCAATACCTAATGTAGTAGGGTGGTTATTGTATGCTAAATTTGCTATGAATTTTGATATAGCTCCTACATTTTTCTTTCTATAGTCTATTGAAAAATCAGCAAAATTTATACCTAGAGGACAAACTACTGAACAAATTCCACAGGCAGCACAGGTAGTATCTACACAATATTTGTAATTTTTTCTTATATCTTTTAGTTTTTTATTACTATCTTCATTATTTAATTTTTCTAATCTTTCTATTTCTCTTAGGATAGCAATTCTTTGTCTAGGCGTTATAGTATGTTCGTTTGATGGACAAAATCTCTCGCAAAAACCACATTCCATACAAATATTTAATTTTTCATCAATAATACTAGGTTGTTTTATATTTTTTTTGTAAATTTCTTTATCTTTTGTAATTATTACATCAGGGTTAAAAATATTATTTTCATCAAAAATTTCTTTAACTTTACAATTAATTTCATATGCTTTTTTACCCCATTCAAGTTCAACGAAAGGCGCTACCATTCTACCAGTTCCATGCTCAGCTTTTATACTACCGCCATAACTTGCAACTACGCTTGACATTTTTTCTACTAGTTTTGCGAAATTTTCAAATTCTTTTTTATCATTTAAATTTGGTGTTATTATAAAATGTATATTTCCAGCTAGTGCGTGTCCAAAAATTATCCCATTATCGGCAAATCCAAATTCATTAAATAATTCTTGTATACTAGTAATTCCATTTGCTAAGTCTTTTATTTCAAAACAAATATCTTCGGTAATTACGGTAGCACCTGGTTTTCTAATTCCGGCAGCTATTGGTAATAATCCTTTTCTAATTTTCCACCATAAATCAAATTCTTTACTATCTTTACTAAAATATGATTTATAGCTTAGTTGTGATATTTCTTTGATTTTTTCTATATTTTTATCTAATATTGTTTCATCGTTATTTTCTGTTTGTATTAGAACACAGGTATTTCCGTTTTTGATATCGCCTAATAAATCTTTTAATTCAGGATATGCACTAACAGCTTTTAAGCTAGAATAATCCATTATTTCAGCTGAATTTATAAAATCAAATTTAGCAAATTCACTAATTGTGTTCGCAGCATCTTGAATTGTATTAAAAAATAACAATGCACAGGCTTTAAATTCTAAATCATCTATAGTGTTTAGTCTAACTTCACTAACAAAACCAAGTGTTCCTTCGCTTCCCACAAATAAATGAGCTAAAATATCTATTTCATCATCAAAATCAATAAATGAATTTATACTATATCCTGTTGTGTTTTTTATTTTAAATTTTCTCTTTATTAAATTATATAATTCTTCGTCATTTTTTATTTTGTTTTTTATATCACTAATTTTTTGTAATAAATTTGCATGAGTTTTACGAAAATTTGCAATACTTTCTTCATCTCCTGTATCTAATACACTACCATCATTTAGTATTACTCTTATGCTTTTTAATGTTTTGTAACTATTATCTTTAACTCCACAACACATACCACTTGAGTTGTTATTAATAATACCGCCTATTAAAGCTGAATTAATAGTAGCTGGATCCGGACCTATTTTTTTTCTTAAATTTTTTAAACTATAATTAGCATTTATACCAACTACGCCACAGCCTAAACTTATTGTTTTAGCATCTTCACTAATAGCTATTTTTTTAAACGAAAATTTAATTATAACTAAAATTGTATCACATGAACTTTGACCACTAAGGCTGGTTCCTGCGGCTCTAAAGCAAACTGGTGTTTTATGTTTATTTGCTAGAGTTATTATTGTTTTGACTTCTTCTTCATTGTTTGCAATTACCACTACTTTTGGTACATAGTGATAGCATGAAGCATCAATTCCATAAGCAAAACATCTAAGATAATCATTAAAAATTCTATCCTTAAATATATGTTTTGCATCATTAAAAAAATTTTCAAAATTATTCATTTGTTCTCCTTTGTTCTGATTTTATCATCTTTGAGTAAAAAAATATTTTTTTAAAATCATACAATTATTATCTTTTTTTAGTTATAGTTTAATTTTTAATTATTAAAAGTAAGGAGAAAATATGTTTAAATTAAGAACATTAAATTATCAAACTAACGAATTTTCAGGTTTTTTAAGTGAAGAAACATTTAGTTTTCATCATGGTAAACATCATCAAACTTATGTGAATAACTTAAATAATTTAATAAAAGATAATGATTTTGCTAAAAAAGATTTGGTAGAAATTATTAAAACAAGTGATGGTGGTGTATTTAATAACGCTGCTCAAGTTTATAATCATGATTTTTATTTTGATTGTATAGCACCAAAAGGTAAGGGCGGAGAAGTTTCAAAGGAATTAAAAGCAGCTATTGAGGCAAATTTTAAGACCTGTGAAAATTTTAAAGATGAATTTATTAAAGGTGCTACAGCATTATTTGGTAGCGGATGGTTTTGGCTAGTATTTGATTCTAATACTAAAAAATTAGAATTAGTAAAAACTAGTAATGCAGCAACGCCTATAACTGAGAATAAAGTTCCATTATTAGTGGTTGATGTATGGGAACATGCTTATTATGTAGACCATAGAAATGCAAGAGCAGCTTATTTAGAGAAATTTTATGAGCATATTAACTGGAATTTCGTAAATAGTGCTTACGAGTGGGCACTTAAGGAAGGTATGAAATCAGTAAGTTTTTATGCTAACGAATTACATGCAAATGATTAATTAATCGCCTATTTAGGCGATTATGTTTTATAAATTAATATATTAAATTTTATTTTTATTGTTTCTTTGTTTGATTCCATTATTATAGGTAAATGTATTTTAATTATATTATCAACACTATTTAGTTTATCTATAAAATTATAAAACATTTTAGGGCTATTTACTTTAGTATTCATATTTAATTGATAAATATCGTAGTCTTTATTTGTTTTTATTTGTTTTATATCAATATTATTGAAAAATTGTTCGCAATATGTTTTTAATTTATCTATATTAAAACTATTTTTAATTTTATTTAAATTTAAATCATTTTTTTGTTTATTAATTTCATCATTTAATATTTTTAATTCATTTTTATTATTTTTTTTGTTTATTAATAGAGATTTTAATTCATAATTATAATTTATATAATTATTTGATACAGGGATAATAAGTGTAAAACACAATATAAAAATACTTGTTATTGATAAAATACTCCATAGTAGTAATTTTATATGCATGTCTTTATTCATTAAATCCCTCTGAATTTGTTATTTTGTTATAACTAATAAAATCATATCCATTATTATTTTTTATAAATTTTGTATTTGTTTTATTAAAAATACTACTTAATGTTTTTTCAAAAATTAATTCATAACTTTCTTTATTTGGTGTATAACCATTTATAATTAAACTATTTTTATCTAATGAAATTTTATATAATGTTATATCATCTGGGACTAAATCTAATATATTTTTTATACTCTTTTTTAAATTTATGTTAGATGCGTTTATATCATTTGCTAAGTCTAAATATTTTTTTTCATATTCTAATATATCTTTATTCTTTTTAATTAGTTTATCATCAGCAATGATAATCTCTTTATTTATTTGAATTTGTTGCTTGATATTATTATTAATATATAAATCAAAATATTTTGTTAGTGATATAATTACCAAAATTACTATTATATATATCATTATACATATTTTATTAAAATTACTGATTATTGGTTTTAGTTTAGAATTTTTAATACTATATTTCAATTTTAACCCCTAAATCAATACTAATTAATTGTAACATTATTTCAAATATATCTAATTTTATTATTTTAGGTTCAATTAATAATATTTTTTTTAATTGATTTTGTATATTAAATTTTTGTGTATTAAATTCATAAATTATTATATTTTCTATAAAATTACTATCGTAGTTTTCATTAGTGTAATATGCTTTTAAAAAATTATTTAAATACTCATCAATATTATTAATATTATTTAAATTTATATGTTTTGCAATTTTTATTGTTTTGTCTGATATTATAATAGTTAGGTAATTTTCATTAATCAAAGCTAATAAAGTAGTTTTAGTATATATTATGTTCGACATTAATTTATGAAGTATCATAAACGGAGAATATAATAAATCAATTTTAAGATTATTGAATATTGATAAGTCTTTTTTTAAAATTTTAATATAAAAATTATCAATTTGTTTAATATTATATTCGTTGTTTGTCATATTATTTAATATTAGATCTTGTTCTCCTTGAAACATATAACTAACATAGTAAAAATAATGTTGTTGTGATAAAAAATTTATATATTTTTGAATATTTATATCATTTATATTAAAATATTTTTCATGTATTTTTCTTATTTTTTTGTTTTTTACAGAATATGATTTTATGTGATAACTATCATTAATTTTTATTATATTAATAAAGATAGTTGATAAAAAGTTTCTAATCATTAAAACCATTTTCCTTTAATTTTTTATTTAAATTTTTAAAATTTAATTCAAGTATTTTATCAGAATTAATTCCATCTAATAATATCGGTTTTGAAATAATATAAGCAATTGTAGAAAATGGCTTAGCTAAAATCATCTTATCCCAACTTTTAGCTCTATAAAATCTACTTGCAGCATTATCAAAAATAATCGTAGGAATTTTATATTTTAAAGCTATTTTATAAGAGCCTGCTGAAATGCTATGATAAGGTCCTCTAGGTCCATCAGGAGTAATATATACATCATGACCTTGCTCTAAAAGATTTTTAATTTCAAGCAATGCTTTAACTGGAGAATCATAAGTGCTACCCCTAACAGCATTTATATTAAAGTATTTCATAACACTAGCAATTAATTCCCCATCTTTGTGATTACTTATTAATACATAAGGCTTTTTTTTATAACCATTTTTCTTCATATAAGCAAAAATAAAAGCCATCATAGTAAGTTTTCCATGCCAAAAAAGTACTATGCAAGGCTCATTAGGTAAAGTTTTTTCTCCATAAAATCTTTTTTTACAAGTTAAATAAATAATATTTAAAAGTATAAATATTATAAAAGCTAAAATTTTAACTTTGTATTTCGCCATAAAGGGTTGTCCTAGAAGTCTTTGTAATCTTTACATCAACCATTTTTCCAAGCAATTCTTCGCTACCATTTACAACTATTAAGAAATTATTATCACTTCTTCCTGCTATAGTTTGATTTTCTCTTAATTCTTCAAAATATACTTTATAAGTTTTATTTAATTGTGCTGCACTAATCTCATCTAAAATTTCATTGTATAAACTTTGTAATTTAGTTAGCCTTGCACTTGCTATATTTTCAGGAATTTGATTTGGCATTGTTGCTGCAGGTGTTAGTGGTCTTTTAGAATACTTAAATGAAAAAATTTGCTCAAATCTAATTTTTCTCATTACATCAAGTGTTAATTCAAAATCTTCATCGCTCTCACCAGGAAATGCCACGATAATATCTGTTGATATACTAGCACTTGGAACTAATTCTCTTAATTTTAAAGCCCTATTTATAAACCATTCTCTAGTATAACCACGCTTCATAGCTTTTAAAATACTTGTGCTACCACTTTGTAAAGGCATATGCATACTTTTACAAATTTTAGGATTTTTTGCAAAAGTTTCTAAAAACTTATCATCCATATGAAGTGGGTGTGGGCTAGTAAATCTAATCCTTTCAAGCCCATCAACCTCGCTAATCTCATTTAAAAGATCTGAAAAATCCATTTTAGGATGGTTACTTGAAAATCTTTTACCATAATTATTTACATTTTGTCCTAGCAAAAATACTTCACTAGCTCCGTTACTAACGGCTTTTTTTACTTCATTTAAAATAATATTTTTTGGAATGCTTAGCTCATCACCACGAGTGTGTGGGACGATACAATAAGCACAATGCTTATCACAACCTATCATAATATTTACATAGCTTTTATAAATACTATTTCTAAAATCAGCAAAAGCAAAATCGCTTTCATCGTAATTTATATCATTACTTATAAATTTTGGAGTTTTAATTGCTTCTGTTATACGGCTAATATTTCTTGCACCTAACACAAAATCAACTTGTGGAGCACGCTTAAAAATCTCGCTACCTAAATGAGAAGCTGTGCAACCACAAACGCCTATTTTTGCTCCTTCTTTTTTCTCTTTTAAAAAACCACCTACTTCACTAAAAAGCTTATGGACTGGTTTTTCACGCACACTACAAGTATTTATTAATATTAAATCAGCTTCTTTTTTATCTGTAGTTACTTCATAACCTTCTTTAGTGGTAAGCTCTGCAATCATACGCTCACTATCGCGAACATTCATTGCACAGCCTAAAGTTTCTATATATAATTTTTTACTCAAAGTATATGTACCTCATAAATAAATTCATCTTCTAAGAGTCCAAAATTTATTTTATTTATATATACCTTATATTCATTTAAATTTTGAATTAGTTGTTGAATTTCTTCTTCTTTATTTGAGTTATCTAAAAATACGACTTTATCTTTTATAAGTAATGCTATTGCATCATCTAAACTAACTTCTTTTGGTTTTGAATTTAAAGTTTGTTTTGCTAGTTTGAATTTCATTTAGTTGTCCTTTTATTGATAATTTTTAAAATATAATAACAAATTAAACTTATTAAAAGTTATTTTTATGTATAATAATAATCTTCAAACTTCAATTAAAGGTAAAATCTTGGAAAGAATAGTAGATATAATAGAATCAATTGCGAATGAGAAATCATTGCCAGTTGAAGAGGTAAGTAAAAGGGTAATAACATCTATAACAAATACTGCTAAAAGACTTTTTGGTGATGATAAAGAATTTAGTGTAGATGTTAAAAAATCACTTTGTGTATATCAAAATTTAATAGTTGTAGCAGATAATGATGAATTAGTAAAAGATGATAATAAATATATAAGTTTAAGCAAGGCTAGGGCTGAATCTAATGAAGTAGAAATTGGAGATACTTTAAAGTATGAAATTTCATTTTTAAATTTAGATAGAACTGCGGTAAATTGGCTATATAAAGAGTTAGAATATAATGTTCAAAGACTTGTTGAAGAAAAATTATTTGAAAAATATCAAAGTATGGTTGATAAATTAATATTTGGAACAGTTATATTTATAGATAATGATGAAAATACTTTCATAGAATTTGATGAAATTAGAGCAGTATTGCCTAGAAAAAATCGTATAAAAGGTGAAAAATTTAAAGTTGGTGATGTATTAAAAGCTGTAATTAAACATGTTAGCGTTGATAAGAAAATAGGGCTGAAGGTGGAAATTTCAAGAACTTCACCTAAATTTTTAAATGCCTTACTCACATTAGAAGTACCTGAGATTAAGGATAATTATATAGAGATTATAAATAGTGCAAGAATTCCTGGTGAAAGAGCAAAAGTATTACTTAAGGCTAATTCTATGAGTATAGATGCAGTTGGAGCTACTGTTGGTTCTAAAGGGGTTAGAATTAATGCTGTTAGTAAGGAATTAAATGGTGAAAATATTGATTGTGTTGAGTATTCTAGTGAGCAAGCAATATTGGTATCAAGAGCTCTAGCACCGGCAATTATTAATTCAGTTACTATTGATAATGATGTAGCAAAAGTTGTAATAAATCACGACCAAAAAAGTAAAGCTATAGGTAAGCAAGGAATTAATATTAGACTTTGTAGTATGTTAACTGGTTTACAAATAGAATTGATAGAGCAAGGAAGTGTAGGTGAGCAAAGTATTAGCTCAGAAGAAGCGAAAGCAAATTTAGAAAATTTATTTAAGAATATATGATGATAGATTTAAGCAAAAATGAGAATACAAGTTATAAACTTGATGTAAGTAATATTGTAAATAGTGTTGAGACTAATAGATATAGTTTTGAGAATAATTATAAATTACATGAGGCATTAGCAAATAAATATAATTTAAAACCAGATAATTTTATTTTAGGTTGCGGTTCTAGTGATGTTATTTTTATGTTTATGCTTATGCTTAATGAAAAGGCTAAACTTGAAAATAAACAAATTGACTTTATAGTTCCAAAACCTACATTTTATGTAATTGTAGATTTTGCTAGGGCTTTAAATATGAATATTAAACCTATAATTTTAGGCGATGATTTTAAGCTAGATGTTCATTCTATAAGTTGTAGTAATGATAGAATAAATTTAATTTATATATGTAATCCTAATAATCCTACAGCACAAATGCTTAGCAAAAGTGATTTAGAATATTTAAATGATATTTGTAATAATGATACATATTTTATTTTAGATGAAGCATATAGCGAATTTGTAGAAGATTTTAATACAATAAAAATGGCTAGTAATTCAAATGTTTTACATGCTAGAACTATGTCAAAAATTTATTCTTTAGCTGGGCTTAGACTAGGGTATGGTATAGCTTGTGAAAAAACTATTGAAAAAATGAGTGCTTTTTATAATCCAGACAGGATTAATTCTTTTGCACTTTATGGTGCAATTTATGCTCTTAATAATGTTGAATTTTTAAATGTAGCAAGAGATGAAATAAGAAAAAATCGTTTATTAGTTGAAAATGAATTTAAAAAGCTTAATATTAAATATTACCCGTCACAGACTAATTTTATTTTACATGAGATAAAAGATATTAATTATAGAACATTTATGAAAGAGCAAGGAATATTAGTTGGTGGTGCTATAGAAAATTACCCACTTTTAAATAGAATAAGCATTGGCAATAAAGAAGAGATTCAAGCATATATTAAAGCTTTAAGATTAGCTAAAGATAAAAATTTAGTATAATTTTGCCACTTATTGTGGCAAAATTATTTATAGTTTTTGATTGATTCTTCAAGTATTTTTGTAGCTTCAGCTATGCCTTTAAAATCTTGAACTTTTACCCATTTACCTTTTTCTAATGCTTTGTATGTTTCAAAAAAGTTTTTGATTTTTGCAAGTTTGTGTGGTGCTAGATCTTCTAAAGATTTGATATTATCATAGCTTGGGTCAATCTTGCTAACAGGAACTGCAAGTAATTTTTCATCCATACCGCTTTCATCTTCCATAATTAAAACACCAATTAAACGGCAAGGAATAACAGCACCTGCTTGAACTGGGTATTCATTTAATACAAGCACATCAACAGGATCACCATCAGCTGCAAGTGTATTTGGCACGAAACCATAATTTGCTGGGTAAAACATAGCCGAATACATAACTCTATCAACCATGATTGTTCCACTATCTTTATCTAGCTCATATTTAATATTTGAGCCATAAGGAATTTCTATAACTGCATTTAATTTCTCTGCATTTCCACTTTTAATTTTTGTAATATCCATTTTTTTCTCCTATTTAATATAATTTATTTTAACATAATTAAAAATTCTTGTAGCTGCTATATTATTCAGCATAGTATCAGTTACAATAACACCTGATAATTTAGATATAGCTTTAAAACTACCTATTTCATTATTTGAACTATCTATTAATTTTACTCCGACTTCTAAAGACATCATACGACCATCATAGTCTAGCTTATAATCAAAACATTTAATTTTTAGTTCTCTACCTATAATATTTGATACTCTAAAACTAGTATTTATTTTTTCTTCTAAATCTTTTTGAGATACACCATTTCCACAATCTGCATACGCACTTAGATAAATTCTTTCCATTTTTTTCTCATCAATACTTTGAGTATACGAACTCATCGTGCCACAAGCAGTTAAAAATACACCTCCTAATACAATAGCAAAAAATAAAGTTTTAAATTTCATTTTTTGTTTCCTATTTAATATAATTTTCTTTTATATGCTTTACAATTTTATCAGCAGCTACATCTAACATATTTTTGTCACTTCCACCAAAAGCACCCATGCTAAGTTTGGTAGTTATTTCAAATTTATTAATCTCATTACCGTTGTCATCAATTAATCTAATATCTATAACCGATGAAGCCGCTCCTGCCCCAAAGCCTATCATATATCTAGCAAATCTATTTCCTTCATCGTAGCTTACAGTATTGCATTTAATTTTTAAATCTCTACCTGCTATGCTCATAGATCTAAGTTTTGCATTTACTTGATTTTCTAGATATTTTTCTGTTTCACTACTACCACATTCAGCATAAGCATTTAAATAAACCTTTTCAGGTGCCTTGCTATTAGCTGTCTTAATGTTTGCACTAGCCATATTACAAGCGGTTAGTAATACCCCCCCCCACAATACTTAAAATTAACGAATTTACTTTCATTTTTTCTCCTTGATTAGATTTTTTTCTTAATTTCTTCACTCATATTTGCAACAATTTCTTCAATTGTGCGTTCGCCGTTGATTTGTATATGTAGATTTTTTGCTTTATAAAAATTTAAAATATCAGCTAAAGGCTCGGTATATACTTTCATACGATTATTAAATACTTCTTCATTATCATCAGCACCCCTAGCACGACCTAAAACTCTATCTTTTGCTACTTGTTCGCTTACAAATACTTCAATAACAGCACTAAGATTTACTTCGTTTGATTTAGCTAATTCGTTATCAAGTGCGTGCATTTGTTCAACACTTCTTGGGTAACCATCTATTAATATAACATCACTTGGAGCTTTTTTAAGTGCGCTCATAATTGTATTTACAACTATTTGTAAAGGCACTAGATTTCCTTTTGAGATAAGCTCGTTTATTTGTTTTCCTAATTCGCTTCCACTTGCAACTTCAGCTCTTAATAAATCGCCTGTTGAATAGTGTGTGTAGTTTTCGTTTTTAGCAATTATGCTAGCATCAGTAGTTTTACCACTACCAGGTGCTCCTATAATTAAAAATAATTTTTTCATAGTGTTTCCTTTCATAAAATTAAATATCTAAAATTACTTTAGTTGCTACTGCTATATGATACAAAATTTGGCTTAATAATCCAGTTATTTGTAAATTATATGTTTCAACTTTAGGTAAGACTAATATAGAATCACCTGCATTTATTTTAATTTTAGAATTTCCAAATAGCCCTATTGAAATTTTATCTACTTTACCGTTTTTGTGTATTAATAATATTTTTTCTTTATCTGCTTTTGAATTTAAACCTCCAGCCATTTTTATGTAATCTTTTAATTTTAATTTTTCTTGATATATAAATGCACTAGGTATAGATATTTCACCTTGTAATACGATTAGATTGTCTTTTGCTGGGATATTTATAATATCATCTTCTTCTAATATTATTGATGCATATAAATCACTATTATCAATTACAATCTGACCTTTTGGTTCTATTTCTTTTGCTCTTTGTATGAAATTTAAAATATTATTAGACCAGCTTTCTTTTATTTTTGCTTCGTCTAGAGTTGATGAACTCGTAGTTAATGCTAAACTTTCTAATTCTTTTAATTGTGTATCTAATAATTTTTTTTGTAATTTTGCTACACTTTTTCTATAAACTTGAATAGAATCTAAATCTGATCTATCATTTATAAATAATTTATTTACAACATCTTGTAATGTTGTTCCTTTAGCTACAACTAAAGAATGCAAACCATCATGTTCTCCTTCTATGTTTATTTTTATATTATCGGTTGTGTAATCAGGTTTAAATTCTATTTCATCGCCACTTTTTATAGGTACATTTTTAAATTCACCTATAGAATATGTACTAACTTGTAATTTATTGTTATTGTCATAACTTCTTACTATGGCGTTTGTAGTTGTTGATTTTGCATTAGCTAGTTTTGCTAAATCTTCTAGTGTCTTTAAATCATTACTTAATTCAAATCTGAATGGTTTTCTTACTTCTCCAATCACATTTACATAACCATTTATAGGATGAACTAAAATTACATCACCACTTTTAAAAATATCGTAGCTAATTTTTCCATTTAATAAAAAATCATACAAGTCAATTTTATTTATTACTTTATTATTTCTTAAAATTTCAATGTTTCTAAAACTTCCATATTCAAGATTAATTCCACCAGCTTTATCAATGTATTGAATTAATGAATCAGAACTAAGCCCTTCATAAAGTCCTGGTTTATTTACATTTCCTGTTACAAATACTGGTATTGTTTGATAGCTATCTAAATCAGCATATGCATATACATTTGATTTGTATGTTTGTTTTATTTTGTTTTGAATAATTGGTGCTAAGTCTTTATTGCTAACACCTAAAAGATGAATGACTCCAACTTGTGGAATAAAAATATTACCTTGAGAATCCACTATTGATTGTTGGATCAATTCAATAGCACCCCATAATTTAATATTGATACTATCACCTATAGCTATTTGATAATCTGGATTATATATATGTTTAGTTGAATTTGAAAAATTACCTGAAAATAAGTGAGAGCCATATATATTATTTGCTATTGTTTTGTTTTCATTATCTGATGTGTTTGTTATATCCGTAGCAAACACAATAAAATTAATTAGTAATAAATAAAATATTTTTTTAATTAACACTTATGCTCCTCTAATATTGATAAACTAAATTTAAATATTCCAAAGATTAAACTTAATATAAACAAAATTGATAAAGTATTATAAATCGTATTAGGATAAGTAGGAATATCGGAAATATTAGGTTTGCTTATAATGATTAATTGTTTTAGTTTTTTACTAGCCTCTAATTTTGAATTTTGATATGAATTAAGAGCGATTTTATAAGCATCTTCGGCAAATTTTAATTTAAATGTAAGATTAGAAAATTCAAATATTAATGTATTTAATTTATTTTTATGTTCTTTTGAAGTTAATTTTGATTTTTCATTATCTAACTGATATTTTAATGAATTAATCTCTGATTTAATAGCTTGAATTTGCGGTGTGTTAGAATTTAAATAACTACTAAGGCTTGATAATTCTACTTCTTTTTCTATAATTTTATTTTCTATTTTACTTGCTATTTCTAGTTGTGTTTTTGTTTGATTTGTCGGGTCTATTAGTGCATTATTATTTTGAAATACAGTAATTTCATCTTGGGCTTTACTTAGCTCTAAACTAGCTTTTTCTAATTCTTCTTTTGCAAAACTCATTTGCTCTCTTGCAATTTTATGTGATATTTCGTTTATGAAATTTTCACTTTCCTTAAGTATCGTATCGGCTATTTTTTTAGAATCTTCTGGAGAAAATGCGTTAATTTTAATACTTAAAAGTCCGGTAATATCATCATAAACTACCTTTATTCTACTTTGATAATATTTTAAAAAATCTTCTTTTACATCAAGATTTTTCAAAAATAATTCATAGTCAATTTTTCCTTCATACATAGCTTTGATATTTATATCTTTTTGCAAAATTGCTAGCATATCGTATGAATTTATATATTCTTTAAGATACATTAAATCTTCTTTAGATGAACTTGTAAGTCCTATTATTGGTATTAGGCTAGATGTATCAGTGGTAGTGCTTGTAGATTTTACTCCAATTATTGCTGTGCTTTCATATCTTGAACTTGCTATAAAAGCAAAATAAATCAGTGAAATTAAGCTTAAAACTATGATAATTTTAAAGCTTGTTATAAATTTTATAATCTTTTTTTTCATTAGCAACTTTCTTTATATTTATTAATTCCTTCATCTACATCATCATAGATTGTGGCTATTCCATTGTCTAAAAAAACTATTTTATCACACCAAGTTTTTATTTCGTTAATATCGTGTGAAACCATAATTACCTTTGATTTTGATAATTTTTCTTCATATACTTTTCTGCTTTTTTGCTTGAATGATTTATCGCCAACTGCACCTGCTTCATCTATGAGATAGTAGTCAAAATCAAATGCCATACTAAGACCAAATGAAATCCTACTTTTCATACCTGATGAATAGCTTCTAATAGGTTCATCAAAATAATCTCCAAGTTCGGCAAATTCTTTTACATATTCTATTTTTTCTTTTAAAGCTTCTCCACTATATCCGTAGATTCTAGCTATGAATTTGATATTATCTCTAGCACTCAAGCTTCCTTGAAATCCACCTGCAAATCCAACAGGCCAAGAAATACTCTTATCAATTATTACCTTACCGCGATTAGGAATATCAAGTCCGCCTAAAATTCTTAGCATTGTAGATTTTCCTGCACCATTTTTTCCCATTAGACCGATTGAGCAATTATCAGGAAAAGTAAAATTTAAATCCTTAAAAATATAATGCTTTTTTTTGTTGTTTAATACAAAGTATTTTGTGATATTTTCAAGTCTAATCATGCAGTGCCAAGCTCCACTCTTTTTTTATAATATAAGCCGAGACTAAAAAATAATAAAACTAAAGTGCAAATTAAAGGATATTCAATATTAATTTGAGTTACTATAGGGTAGGTTTCAAAATAATTTTCTTTAAAAAGTTCAATTATATGCAAGATTGGGTTATAAGCTAGAATATCTATCATTTGGTTTGGGACTATCCATAAAGGAAACATAATAGCAGAACCAAAATACATCATAGTAAGTGCATAACCTATAATATTTTTTATAACATCTCTACCATAAAAAACAACAGCTAGTAAAAGCCCTAAAGCAAATGCAATAATAACTAGCCAAATAAACACTAAAAGACTATAAACAATATTAAATGGAATAATATTATAGTTTATAAAGAACCCCGTTGTAATCATTAAAATACAAAAAATAACAAAATATAAAATACCTTCTAGTAAGGCTCTAGCTAAAAATACATGAATAGGGCGAACTGGTTTATAAGTAAATAAACTTTTATTAGCTTCAATTCCATTCATCATAAAATTAATGATACTTCTAAACATAAAAAAAGGAACCATACCTGATATTAAAAATAATATAAAAGGTATTTGCTGTAAAAATTTATCTTTGATTAGTGAAATGATTGTTAATATAACTATAATATGCATCATAGGCTCAAATATTACTTGTATATATCCTAAAGTTGGGTTTTTGCCAAACCTAGTTTTAAGCTCTCTTAAAATAAGTGCGTTTATTATATGCCACATTTAATTTTCCTATTTCAAGTTATTTGAAATTTAAGTAAAAATTTGCATTATATTGATTGTTTTTTAATAAATACCCTTGAAATTTCAAATATAAATCATAATCGCTTACGAAATTATGAGCATTTTGCCAAAAGCTATCAAGGTTATTTTTATAGACTAAACTATCTATATTATAGATTGTATTACCCAATACTATAGTAGGGCAATTATGATAAAGTGCTTGCATTCCCACAGTGCTATTTATACAAATACAGCCTTTAGCATTTTTTAAAAGATTTGGGATATTTCCACGATGAATATAAAACACCTTATCACTTATACCAAGTCTTTTGGTAAGTTCATTTATAATATTTGAATAATCAGTATATGCAATATCTAATGGGTGGTGTTTAAATATCAAAACATTATTATTCGCTCTATTTTTAGCAAATGATTTTATGGTTTTTACTATGAATTTTTTCATACCTTTGTCTTTAAAATGCTTTTTTATTTGACTATCGTTATGCACTTGAAGAACTGCTAAAAAGTATTTTTTGGAATATTTTTTAGCTAAATTATCTACATTTTTTTCTAAAATTAAATATTTAGCTTTTCTATAAAAATGTCTAAACCATCTAAAAAGCTCCATTATATTTAGTGGTCTATGATAGTTTTTGTTATTATAAAATACTTGAAATATAATACTAAATGTATAATACATTAAAGCATAAAAAGCCATTATTTTAAAACTTGACTTAAATAGTTTTGAGTTTTCTTTATAAGTATTTAGTTTTTTATAATCATTTTTATTTTTACTCATAAGTGAGTTTGCATTAACGCCAGTCATTTCGCAAGTAATATAATTTGGCCTTAAATATCCTTCTTCAAATACATATATTTTTATATTTAATTTTTTAGCTAAATTAATTGCTATTTCATGAATTGGCCTAGTATCGCCGAATAATATAATGCAAGTGATTTTATTGAGTTTATAAAAATTATCTAAGTATGATTTAAGATTGTTTAAACTTCCTTTGTAATTATATTTTGATGGATAAAATATAAAATCACCCGCCGTAAAATTAATTTTGTATATTTTATTGTTTTTATTAAGGTATTTGCTAAAACGCTTAAAAAAAGGCCCTAAAGGTCCTTGTAAAAATAAAATATTTTCATTATTAAATTTACTTATTAAACTATTTATATTCATACTTTCTTTCACTTAGAATACTACCCCCCCCACAATTTAGTAATATTGAGCGTGGGGGGGGGTATTTTAAAAATTTTTTAGTTATATTAACCTAAACTTATTAACTAATTAATTTTTAATTATTTCATCTAAAAGTTTAAAGGTAAAATCGTTGATTTCTTTTAATTTATCTTCACTAATGCTTTCAAATCTAGCTACTAAATAAGGGCTAGTATTACTTGCGCGAAGTAGTGAAAATCCATTTTCAAATTCTAATCTCACTCCATCAATTTCAATTAGCTTAGCATTTAGATTAAGAGATTTTATTTTTTCTTTATAAGTATTTATTATATTAAATTTATCACTTTCATTTACTTTTATTTTTATTTCATTACTTGAATATGCTTTAGGTAAGTTGTTTAAAATATCAATAAAATTAGGATTTTTTAAATATAGCTCAATAATTCTTAGCATAGAATAAATCGCATCATCGTATCCATAATATTTGTCATTAAAAAATACATGTCCGCTAAGTTCTGCTGCTAAATCTACATTTAATTCTTTTATGGCTTTTTTGATATTTGAATGACCTGTTTTACACATTGAGCAAGTTCCTAGCTCGTTAATTTTATCAAAAATCACTTTTGAGCATTTAACTTCACAAAGGATTTTAGGATTTTTAATATTATTTGCAAATAGATAGCAAAGCTCATCACCTTTAATGATTTTATCTTTTAAAACACATACAATTCTATCAGCATCTCCATCAAAACCAAAGCCAAGTGTCGCAGTATTTTTAACATAGTTATTTTTATAAAGTGGAGTAGGGCAATGATGAGAAAAATTGCTAAAATTAAGCTCATTTTTAATAGCAAATAGATTTTCTTCTTCTGTTGGGTCTGGCTCGTGAGATTTAAATTCACCATCAAATTCACTAAAATAGTGAGCGTATTTAATATTTAAAATATCTAAAATGTTTGCTACAACTTCACAGGCTGCACCACTAGCCGTATCAATTGCTAGATTTATATTGGCGTTTTTAAGATGAGCAAATTCTTTTTGTAAAAACTCAATATATTTTGTTTTAATATCTAATTCTTCATATTCGGCATTTTCAATCTTATTATCAAAATCTTTTATGTGATTTGCAACTTCAGTATAAATATCACTAAGCTCTTTTGCAAAAAAACTTTCTTTATTTATAGTGATTTTAAAGCCATTGTATTCTTTAGGGTTATGTGATGCTGTTATCATAATATTTGCATCAATTTCATAAGCGTAATTGCTAAAATACCCAAGTGGAGTAGGAACAAGTCCAAGTGAATAAACCTTAATTCCTGCACGATTTAGCCCATAAATTAAAGCATTATTTAAGATTTTATTACTAAGTCTTGCATCATAGCCTACGCTTACACTTTTTGCATTTTTACTAAGCATAATTTTACCTATTACAAAACCTAAGGCCTTAGTAAAACTAGGACTAATCTCAGTCCCAAAAATCCCCCTAATATCGTATTCTCTAAATATGTGTTTCATTATACTTCCTTAATTACATTATAATTTTAATAATTTTTTATTTAAGATAATATCTCTTTTGATACTAGCTATTGCATAATTGATATTTGAAGTATTGGTATTATTTGAATTTTTTACATTATTACAAATCCAGTAATGATTACCAATAATTTTAGTAATATTATTCATAAATTTTACCTAAATATTTTATTTATCAAATTAATAGCAAAGTCTTTAAAAAATCTTTTTGGATTATGCTTTAATTTTTTTAGTTTTTTATTATTTTTAATATTTATTAACATATCTCTAAAAAATAAATTTGGAGAATACACTAATTTTCTTATTTTTCTATTTTTTATTTTTTGATTTTCAACTGGTATAACATTATTAACTTTTTGTACTACAGAATCAATTATTGGAGTTTTTTGTTCTTTTTTGATAATTGGTATATTTTTTACTTCTTTTTCTAAAGGAAATAGATGTGTTTTATCTGCAAATGAATAATTATTGCTAGAAATTTTAAAATAATCATAAATTTCATCTATAGTATTACAATAGTTTCTTTGAAAATTTTCTAAATTAAGTTCTGTATCATATAATTTTCTATTTTCTTGTCCCATTTTATCTATGTTAATTTGATTTAAAGTTAAAAATTTTTCTATTGCATTTATAAAATCAAAAATATTTTCCTTTTCAAAATAAATTACTCCAGAAGTTTTATTTTCTAGAAATTTATATCCCCCAACTTTTGCACATATTATAGGTTTTGCTAAAGATAATATTTCAATCATACTTAAGTCAAATAAACTCCCTCTATTCGGGCATAAACAAGCATCTGCCATATTTATAAAGTCTCCAGGAGAATCTGTAAAAGGTATTTGTATCCAATTTTTATGATTCATTACTTTTTCTCTATTTTCACCAACTACAACAAAATATATATTATCTTCTTTTTTTAATATATGCTTAGCGGCTTCAATAAGTAGATCATATCCTCTAATTTTTATAAATCTACCTAAATATAAAAATACTTTTGCGTTATTTGGGATATTTAATTCTTTGCGTTTTATTTTTTTTGTAGTATTTGATTTCTTTTCTTTTGTTCCTGTAGTGGTAAAGAAAATTTTTTTATTTTTAATAATATCCTTAAATTCAGGCCAAGTTTCATAATATCCTTCTATGCTATATTCAGAAGGAAAAATCAGAGTATCAGCTAATCTAAAAGCCCAATAATCACGTTCTTTAAAGAAAAAACTTAGCATATCAATCATATTTTGGTTTAAAGTATTATTTTGATTTGATAACTCTAAATCTTCAACTTCGGGCTTAAAAGGATTATGGGTTGTTAAAATTTTAAGAACTTTTGAATCAACACCCATTTTAGCCAATGAGTTATATATTGGTAAAAAATTATATGCCCCATGTATATGTATTGAACTTATTTCATGTGTATTTATTTTAGAATATAATTCTAATGGCAGTATTTCCTTAAACCAATTTTTTCTTATTTTTATTAAATTATTGTTTATTTTTTCATTTTTATACTCTTGAGTATATTGAAACCTTAGGTCTATAATATCTCTTAAAAGTTCGTTATTTAATCTCTCTGTTGGTTTAATATTTGGATATATAAATGCACATTCTATACCATTATTTGTTTTAAAATTTTTATTATAACATCTAAAAGAATCTAGGAGTATTGAATTATACCCTATAGTGCCACCTTTATTTATATCGTACCCTTGATGAAAATGTATATAATGTCTAGGCATTTTTTTCCTTGATTTGTTTTTTAATTGAATTGAATATTTTCCATTCTTTTTTCCATTTGTGGAATTTTAAAATTTTACCACTGCTAATATCACCTTTAAAATAGTGTTTAATTCCTTGCTCTTGTTCTTCTAGTGAGAAGCCATATAAATTAATTTTTGAAATTTGATTTTTTCTTTCTAAAAAAAATAATATCATAATTAAACCTAAAGACATTATTTGCATATTGAAAATATTTAAATATTTTTGTGCACTATATCTAACTATTTTTAAACCAGAATCATTTAAATTAGTGATTAAATTTAATTTAGTGATAGTAGTAGTGTGTGTTAATGGTATAAATATATATTTAATATTATTTGTATTTTCTTTATAAAAAATACTTTCTAATGCAGGTGATATTGCCCATATATCAGTTTTGCTTCCTGTGTGTCTTTGCAAAGAATAATCTACAGGATAATTATTAAATCTAACAACTATATCATGATTATCTATTTCATTCCCTTTATTTTCATTCATAATAGTCGGACTATTACCTACAATGGCAATAGTCTTATTTCTTATAAATTGTTCAAATTCTATATTATTAATTTTAATGCTATTTATAACATTAAACATGTGATAATAATGTGGTATTTCATTAAGTTCTTTAAAATTTTCTAAACCTAAATAATAGTCTGAATTGTAAAAATATTTATTTTTTAAATAAAAATGCAAATTGTTAATTATATTGTATTTTCTCATATTAAACAATATAATATTCCTAATATTAGGATGGTAATTAATTAGATTTTTGATATTTGTATTTTTACAAATAATTTTTAAAAAATCTTTAACTTGTTTTTCTGTATTTAAATTGTTTAAAGCACTTATAAAGGTATTTATAAGTAAATTAGAATTTTGTTGAAAATTTTCTTCATTTATCAAATTTAATAAAAAATTTAATTTGGATAGATAAATACTTAAGCTTGTAGAGTTATTAATATTAATAAAATTTCTAATATTATTATCAATATTGATTTTATCTTCAATAATTTTGAATTTTAATATATTTGAATTATCAATAAGTAATTTATTTTTTAGTTGTTGAAATATGCTTTTAGATATTGTTATTTTATCATTATTATTAATTATGAAAATTATTAATTTTTCTATCTTATATTTTATCTGGGTATTATTACTTCTATTGTAGTTAACTATTAAATGTGTTAATAGGTATCCAAGTATGTTTTCTTTATATTTATCTTTATATTGAAGTTTTTTATATATACTTTTTACTATTATAATAATTCTTTCAAATTTTCCATTTATCCCTACTGATTGAGTTGGAATATCTCTATAATAATAATAACTTCCGCTTGGTAAAATCCCTATATTTTTAGCACATTGATAAATATCATACATAAATTCCACATCTTCATATGATTTTGCTTTAGTATTTAGTGTTATATTATTTTCAGTTATTAATTTTTTTGAATATATGCCAAAAGTAATACCTACATTACCTAGCGATAAAAATCTAGCTATTTGTTTATCTTGAAATATAAAATCTTCATCATTTACTCCTACATTTTCAAATCTATAAATTACTTGATCTTTAAATCCTTCATGTCTTTCTATATATGTGCCATACATTACTACATCTTTTTCTTCAACACTAGCCTCTAAATAAAGTAATTCATAATAATCATCACCAACTTCATCATCTGGTTCAAATATTGCTATATAATCTTTTGTAGCTTTTGTTATACCTAAATTGACAGTACTTCCATATCCACCGTTTGTTTTATTATAGACATAAATTTTATCGCTTATATTTTTAAAAGATAATAATTTTTCATATGTATTATCTGTAGAACCATCGTTAATACAAATAATCTCAATATCTTCTAGTGTTTGTTTTATTAAAGAATTAATACTTCTATCTAAATATTTTTCTACATTATAACAAGGCACAATTATGCTAACTGACATTTAAATTCTCTTTCTAAAAATAAAATTGCATTATTAAAAGTATTTTCCATATCGGTATAAATATACTTTCCAAGTCTTCCCTCTATATACAAATTATCGTATTTTTTAGATTTATCTAGATATTTTGCATATAAATTATTGTTGGTATTAGTATTAATGGGATAATATCTATCTAGCTTAGAGTTTAATTTAAAATCTGTAGAATATTCTTTAGAAATTATTGTATTTTCACCAAGATTTTTATGAGGGTAAAAATGTTTAGCTTCTGTAATTCTAGTATAATTATATTCTAACTCTGGGTAATTAATTACTGAAATTCCTTGAAAATCATTTATATCTAATTTTTCAACTTCAAAATACAAACTTCTGTATTCTAATTCTCCAAATTCATATTCAAATAATTCATCAATAGCTCCAGTATAAATAACTTTTCCTTTTACTATTAAATTTTTTATATCTTTTAATTTAATATTTTTATTTAACTCAATACTTATATTTTCATGCTTAAGTATTTTTTTAAACAACTCAGTATACCCATTATGAGGTATAAATGAGTATTTCTTTTTATAATAACTTGTTTGATAGTTAGTTCTGATTGGGATTCTACTAATTGTTTCGCTTGGTAATTGAATAGGGTATTTATTCCATTGTTTATATGTATAAGTTTTAAAAAATGCTTCATATAATTCCATACCTATTAAAGACAAACATTTTTCTTCCATATTATTGTAGCTATCTTTATAATATTTTTTAGATAAATCTTGTAAAAATTTTTTCACTTCATTTGGATTTAAGTTAGTATCAAAAAAATCATTAATTGTAGATAGGTTGATTGGCATAGAATACAATTTATTCTTATATTTAGTTTTTACTTCATGGTGGAAAAAGTCTAATTTATCAAAATCTGATAACCATTTTATAAAATCATAATTGTCTGAATGAATAATATGTGGTCCATACACATGATTTAGTATTTTAGTATTTGGGTAAATTTCATCATAACAATTACCTCCTATATGCTTTCTTTTTTCTAATATAATGCATTTATATCCATTCTTTGCTAAAATTCTACTACAGATAATATTAAAAAGTCCAGCTCCAATTAAGTATATTGTATTCATTTAAAATCCTTAATTTTATTTTTTATTAGATTAATATAGTATTTAAATAAATCAAAAGTATTTACATTTAAATAATAAAAATAATTAGGATAAACCATTTTATTATGTATTTTGAAAAATGATTTAACTATTTGATAATTTTTTGTTTTTTTATATATATTTAACATTTGTCTATAGGCATATACATAATTAAAATATACGTCAAATTTTTGATTAGTAACCCAAGCAAGTTGTTCTTGCCAATTTTTTTCTATTGCTTGTATATTTAATTTTTTACCTTTATAATTTATAGAATTGTCACCATGTATTATGTATTCATATTTACATTTATCAATTATTTTTGTAAGTGGATTTGTGTAAAATATAGATATTCTAAATTGCTCATCTTGATAAGAAGCACCTGAACCTGTACAAAATTTAATTTTATGTCGTTGTATAAAATCTCTTTTGTAAATACCATTTGTGATACTAGGATGACTATATAATATTTTTTTATAATTTCTAAAATAAAAGTTATTTTTAGGGTGATTATAATAATTAAAAAGTCTACTTTTTTGATTGTTTTGCACTTTGTAAATGCCGTTATATTTAATAATATCTAATTCACCATCAATATTATTTATTAATTCGCTGTAAAAGTCTTTTGGTATATAATCATCAGGTTCAAAAATAGCAATGTATTTTCCTTTAGATATACTTATCCCATAATTACAACTATCACCATACCCTGTATTTTTCTTACTATATATTTTAAACCTATTGTCATTTTTAATATTGTATTCAATTATTTTTAAGGAATTATCTGTTGAACCATCATTTATAAATATAAATTCAATATCTCTCGTAAGCTGTTGTTTTAAACATTTTATACATGTTTTTAGAAATTTTTGAGAATTATATGTTGGGATTATAACACTAAGCAGCATTTAATTAGTACCATAATGTGATTTTTTAAATTTATTAATTAAAAATGGGAATAAAAATAAAGCACCTACAAAAGTATATTTTTTAGTCAGATTAATGTAATACAAACCAATATTGTATGTAAAAGTATTTTTAATTTTTTCTATTTTATAAGCATTAGGATATTTACTAATCGGTAAATTATTATTTTTATTTATTTTTTTTATTTGTATATATGTAAGATATATGACTAATAATTTTATAGGCATTAACGCTAAATCAAAAATATTATTTGAATTTTTAATTAAAGTTTTTCCTACCATATAGGCTAAATGCGATTTGATTTTATTTCTTACTGTTCCATATTTTTTTATAAATAAAATTTCAGCATTTTTTTGTTGTATAGTTTTATTTAGTGAATTTATGTTGATGTTTAAATAATTATTTTCTTCTTGTAATACATTATTTTTTATAATTTCATTTTCATATTTTTTTTCTAAATTTGAATAATTTAACTTATTATTATTTATGATTTGTTCTTTATTATTTAATAACTTATTTATATTATTAAGTTTTATTTTAATATCATTAAAATCAAAACAATTATATCCTATCAATGGATCATTGTTGTGATTAAATAAATTAATCGCAATATTGTAGTATGAAGGCAGATATCTGTTTTTAAGTATATAATTATGTTTATTAAAATATTCTTTCAGTTTTTTGTAAGTTACACAATAACTATAGGTTTTATAATAATTGTATATTTCATTAATATCATTATCAAAATAATCTATTATTTTTAATAATTTTTTAGGTAATATATTTTGTAGTTTAGGTGTTTTAGAATGATTACATACGCTATTTATTCTAACTCTATAATTATATAATTTCTCATATAAAATCACAACACTATTAATCTTAGAGAATAGTACTAAACCAAAATAATGATCTTCATGTATAATTCCTTCTATAAAGCGTAGATTTGTATCTTTGAATAATTCTAGTTTTATCATCCCATGCCAACCAAACCAAAATAATATATTTTTTGTTTGAATTAATAACTCTACTATTTCATTTTTTGTTAAGGTAATTGTTTTATTGATATTATAAAATTGAAATATTGTTTGATAATTTATTTCTGGTTTAAATTCTGTATAATCTACATTATAATCATACCATACTAAATCATTATTATTGATATTTTTTATACATCTTTCTAATATATTTTTTTCCCAAAAATCATCAGAATCCAAAAATATTATGTAATTTATGTTTTCTGGATATTTATTAGTATTGACGGAAGAATATAATACCATAGGTTCATTTTTGTATGTAATATTTGTTTTACACATATTATTTTCTATTATAGTATTTTGATATAAAATTTTATTATTAAGATAATACTCTATACCAATATTTCTTGTGTGAGATACTCCTTTATTATCTTTATTGATCAATTTTATATTTGTATATTTTGATACATAGTATTTAGCAATTTCAAATGACTTATCATTGCTACCATCATTTATTAGTAATAATTCATAGTTACTAAAAGTTTGATTAATAACTGATTTTATACAGCATTCTAAGTAATATTCAACATTAAAAATAGGAATAACAATACCAATTTTATTATTTTCGTCAGTGTTCATATATTCTCTTTATAATAAAAATAATCAAATTAATCACTTTCAACTTTATCTTTTTTTAGTAAATTAATAATATACTATCTTAAGTTATGTAAAAATGTTTTATATAAAACCGAGTTATATATAATACAATCTATGTTATTAATATTTTTTTTGATATATTTTTTTCTGAATATAATTTAATATTATAATAGTAATTATATTGATAATTATATCAAATGTATATTATCATAAGTATTAGTTTTTTTATATTTTTTAATATTTATTTTATGTAGATTATGGTTGTTTAATAGAAATTTTACAATAAATATTGTTATATATCTATTTTGCGAATACTTTTTTACAAATAAGTTTTTTTATCGTTGTTTTGTAGTAAGTAAGTATGTTATGGTTTATGTTTAAATACCTAGGATATAAAACCATAACTCCGGCTATTAGTTCGTTAGTATTTAGTTGTCTTCCGCGGTGAGATAGGATTTCTGGAGTTATGTTTTTATCAATGGTTAGACCCCAGCCGGCATAAAATGGAGCTCCGTATGTTACTACTACCTTATCTCGGATGAGTGCATCATAGCCTGCTGTTGATGTGATAGTATGAACCTCATCACAGGCTTTTATACAACTATCAATGCTAATATTAGTTATAATTTCATCACAGTATTTAAGAATAATTTTCTCATCCTTAAGTCCTTTGCGATTACCGGCTACTACATCTGGGTGAACTTTGTAGATTATATAAGCTTTTAGATTTTCAGCTCTAACTTGCTTTATGAGTTTTAAAGTGTCATATCCTAAACCACCACATTTGATAGATGCATCATCTTCTACTTGTGCTGGAATTAGTATTGTTTTTTGCTCCCTTTTTGGTAGTTCTTTATGCTTTAAACAATTATATTTAGAAAATGAATTATCCAAGATTAGTTTTCTAATCTCTTTTGCTTCTTGTATTAACTCATCGCTAAAATTGGTATTTTTTAGGATATATTCTAATCTACTTGGGGTATTTGGGTCAAAATAAATCCCTATATCATCAACTACAAGCGAGTAGGGTGTGGCGTAATTAGAACCTAGCCCAATTGAGCGAATAAATCCATCTTCAACAATACTAACATTTTTAAAGTATTTTAAAAGTTCTGATTTTTCATAGGTTTTACCCCAAATGAATGCTTTATCTTTTTCGTTTAAATTGTATTTTTTTAGTTTTTTAAGCGATGAAATATAAATAATTTGATTATTGTCCGATTTAAAATAATGCTTAATATAAAATCTCTTATACCATAAAAACCCAAATAAAAATAATCTCCCTGAATTAGCCTTATAAATTTCTCTAAATTGCACTATGGTTTTCATAGTATCAAAAATATCTGAAATATCTTCAGAATATGGGTTGTAATATTTTGTATATAAGAAATACATTGCATAAAATATTTCTTCAATATTTCTTATTTTTATTCTACGCTCACATTTTTGTTTATCTTTTGTAATTCCCCATCCTGCATAAAAAGGCATTCCATAGCACACACATTCACACCCGCAAAGTAAAGCTTCAAACCCCATTGTTGAAGTTTTTGTATAAACTTTTTTAAAGTTTTTAAGTAAAATTATTGGATTATAACTATCGCTTATAATCTCACATTCTTGTGGAATTTCATTTATGTTTATATCACTTTGTTTTTTGCTATTTAGTGTATCTGGATGAATTTTTACATAAATTTTAGAATTAGGGTTTTCCTTGATTGCGTCTTTAATCATATCAAGTGAATTAATACTATTAGCCAAACCATATTTAAGTGATAGATCATTTGCACTCTGTAAAATCACTAAAACATTATCTTTATTCTCTAACTCAAATTCCTTGTAAGCATTATTATATTTGCTTATATTATTATCTACTAGATATTTGATAGCTTTTCTTGCTTTTTGTAATTCATCTTCGCTAAACTCGTAAGTATTTAAAATATTTTCTAATCTACTTGGAGTGGTTGCATCGTAATAAATCCCAATATCATCAAATACTAGTGAAAAGCTATTTTTATCATTAATGCCAAGCCCTAAAGAGCGAATAAGTCCATCTTCAAGTAAGCAAAATTTAGCATTATTTTTTTTAGCTAATTTCTTGGCTATTTTGCCACTTTCCTTTCTTCCCCAGCCATAATAAACACCATTGCAACTTGCATCACGCCAAGAAAGATTTAAAAAGTTTTTAACATTTTTACGAAGTTTATATTGTTTAAAATATCTAATTAACATAGGATAAAAACCCCTTTTTTTAGGGGTAAAAATTATTTTTTACTTTCTTTTAGTGCAATGTGTAATTCATTTAGCTGAGCATAAGCAACTTTACTTGGTGCGTCAGTCATTAGGCATTGAGCTCTTTGAGTTTTAGGGAATGCTATTACATCTCTAATTGAGCTAGATTTTGTAACTAGCATTAATAATCTATCAAGCCCTATTGCAAATCCACCATGACTAGGTGCTCCGTAGCTTAATGCATCTAGTAAAAAGCCAAATTTTTCTTTTTGTTCATCTTCGCTAATTTCAAGTAATTTAAATACTTTTTGTTGAATATCGCTTCTATGAATCCTTATACTTCCACCACCAAGCTCAACTCCGTTTAATACTATATCATAAGCAATAGAGCTTATTTCATCAATTGGTGCATCAATATTTTTTGGCATTGTGAATGGGTGGTGCATTGCTGAGTAGCTTCCATCATCATTTTGCTCAAACATAGGAAAATCAACAACCCATAAAAACTCAAATTTATTTTCATCAATAATCTTTAATTCATTCGCTAAGAATAATCTAAATCTTCCCATATAATCTAAAACGGTTTTTTTAGCACCAACGCCGAAGAATACTACATCTCCTACACTAAAATCAGCTTTTTCTTTTAAGAAATTTATAAGTTCAGCACCTTCATCATCAAAAAATTTAGTTAATGGTCCTTTTGGTCCATCTTCTTTCATTTGAATAAACGCTAGACCTTTAGCACCAAATTTTCTAACATATTCTTCAAATCCTTGCATTTGGCGTTTTGAAAAAATATTATCTCCATTTTTAACAACAATTGCTTTTACACGATTTTTCTTAGTATCTTTTGCAGGTTCGCTAAAAATAGCGTTATTTGACTTTGCAAAAATGTGTGCAACATCAATCATTGGCATATCAAATCTTAAATCAGGCTTATCACTTCCATAAAGTTCCATTGCTTCATTATAGGTCATTCTTTTTACTTTAAGAGGCATTGTAATGCCAACACTTGCAAATGTTTCTCTTAAGAAAGTTTCAGCATTTTGCATAACCATTTCTTGGTCGCAAAAACTCATCTCAACATCTATTTGAGTAAATTCAGGTTGTCTATCAGCTCTTAAATCTTCATCTCTAAAGCATTTTGCAATTTGAAAGTATTTATCAAACCCAGCAACCATTAAAAGTTGTTTGAATAATTGTGGGCTTTGTGGTAACGCATAAAATTCGCCTTCATGCACACGAGATGGAACTAAATAATCTCTTGCACCTTCAGGTGTAGCTTTTGTTAAAATCGGAGTTTCAACTTCCATAAATCCTAATTTTGTTAAAGCATTTCTAGCTGCTGTTGTAATGATTGAACGCTTTTTAAAATTATCTAATAATTTAGGATTTCTAAGACTTAAAAATCTATATTTTAGTCTTAATTCTTCATTAACATTTAAATCATTTATGTCAAAAGGTAGCGCTTTTGCACTATTAATTAGTTCAATTTCGCTACATACTATTTCAATTTCTCCAGTTTTTAGTCTTGGATTTACTAAACCTTCGCCTCTAGCTCTAATCTTACCTTTAGCACTTATTACATACTCATCTCTTAAGCTACTTGCTATTTCGTGAGCATTTTTGTTTATTTCAGGGTCACATACTAATTGAATAATACCTTCTTTATCTCTTAAATCTAAAAATACAACTCCACCATGGTCGCGGTAGCTATTTACAAATCCAGCTACAACTACTTCTTCATCAATGTTTTTAATGCTAAGCTCAGTGCTATAATGTGTTCTCAATTTCTTTCCTTAACATGAATTTTTATTAAATTAATTGATTTTTACTCAAAAATTGTAAATTTATAATAAAAATATGAGAAAAGATTATGAAAAAAATAGAAATTAAAAAAATTATAATATTTTGTAAATTGGGTTTAGAAGAAAGTAAAGAATTAAGAATAATAGAAAAGACATTAGAAAAACATAATATAGAATATAAAACATATGTTAATACTAGAGAAAATATTGTTTTTGATACTAAAAATGTAGACTTATTGATATCGTTAGGTGGTGATGGAAATTTAATTTCAGCTTGTAGGTATTTAGCTAAAACTGATATTCCAGTTTTAGGTGTTCATGCTGGAAATTTAGGTTTTTTAACAGAAATTAGGGCTAATGAATTTAAAAAAGAATTTGATGAATATAGTTTAACGAATTATAAAATTGAAAAGCCTTTTTTATTAAGCATTCAAATAAAATTAAAAGATGGTCAAATTTTACAAAAATATGCTTTTAATGATGCTGTCTTTAATAGAATAAATCATCTTATGTTAGCTGATATTAAAACAAGTTACAAAGGTAAGATTTTTAATACTTATAATGCCGATGGACTTATTGTCTCAACTCCAGCTGGTTCAACAGCTTATAATATGAGCGCTGGTGGTTCTATTGTATATCCACTTAGTCGTGTATTTATGCTAACTCCTATATGCTCTCATTCACTAACTCAAAGACCGATAGTACTTCCTAAAAGTTTTTTTATAGATGTTTTTGCTAAAAATTGTTCTCTTAGTATAGATGGACAAGAAGTTTTTATGCCTGATGAATTTAAAAGTGTCAAGATAGGTTTATCTAATGTAAGAGCAAATATAGTAAGAAAAAAAGATAGCTCATATTTTAGTGTGTTAAATGAGAAATTAAACTGGGGAGAATTAGATGATTGAAAGGCTTTATTTTAAAAATAATATAACTTTTAATGAAGTAAATTTAGATTTTAAAAATGGTTTAATTGTATTTAGTGGTAGTAGTGGAGCTGGAAAATCAGTAATTTTTAAGAGCATATTAGCAGCATTTGGTATCTTTGAAAGTACTGCTAGTTTATTAGAAGTTAGTATTAGCGATAAAATATTTGATGAAAGTATAGAAAATGCTGATCCGAATGTTTTTAGAGTAAAAAAAGACAAGGTTACTAGATATTTTATAAATAATCAAGCTGTATCAAGAAAATTATTAAATGAATTAAATTTATCAAATATAAGATATCTTTCAGCGAAAAATTATGATGATTTTGAACCTAATTATTTGCTTAATATGTTAGATGAAATAATCATTAAAAATGATGATAATTTCAAAGATATTTTAATTAATTTTAGGAATGATTATAAAGAATTTAATAAAATTAAAATTGAATATCAAAAATTGTGTGATGATGAGAAAAAAATAAATGATTTAAAGGAATTTTTATCATATGAAATAAAAAAAATTAAGGATATAAACCCAAAAATAGGTGAGTATGAGGAATTAATAGAACTTAAAACAAAGCTTTCTAAAAGAGATAAAATAGAAAATATTTTAACTAAGGTAGAAGGTATATTTTCGTATGAAAATAGTGTATTAGAACTTTTAAGGTTATCAAATATTAATAGCGATTTTTTTGTCAGTGCTATGAGTGAATTAAATGATATTGTAAATGAACTTAATAATTTTCATAACGAAACTAATATAGAAGAAATTTTAAATAGATTAGAAAAATTAAATCACTTAGTTAAAAAATATGGTAGCATAGAAGACTGTATTATTGCTTTAAATAATAAAGAGAAAGAATTAAAATTATATGAAAATATTGATTTTGAAAAATTAAATTTAGAAAATAAACAATTAGAAATAGATAATAAATTGAGAGAATATGCTATAAAAATTAGTAATACAAGAAAAATTTACATAAAAAAATTAGAAGAAAAAATTAATGGTTATCTAAATTTGTTATACTTAGATAACATCTTTATTAGTTTAAAAGAAGCACCATTATCAATAAATGGTATTGATTATTTTGATATTAGCCTTAATAAAGCTAGTTTTAAAGATATCAGTTCTGGTGAATTAAATAGACTAAGACTTGCATTTTTAGCAAGTTTTGCCGATTTTATTGATGTAACTAATGGGTATATATTTTTAGATGAGATAGATGCTAATTTAAGCGGTAAAGAGGCTGTAAGTATAGCGAATGTTATAAGTAAATTAAGTAACTATTATCAAATATTTGTCATTACTCATATGCCTTGGATTTGTGCTAGAGCAAATCAGCATTTTTTAGTAGTGAAAGAAGATAATATTAGTTTTGTGAAAGAATTAAAAGAGAGTGATAAAGTAAAAGAAATTGCAAGAATGATTAGCGATGAAAACATTAGTCAATCAGCATTAGATTTTGCTAAAACTTTACTAGAAGGGAATAAATGAAATTATTATTAGTAGATGATAATAAAATGCTAGCTAGAATGATAACTAAAAAAGTAAGTAGTGTGTTAAAATGTGATTTTGATATAGCTTATGATTTTGCTGAAGCTAAGGAATTTTTAGATAATAATCAATATTTTGCAGCATTACTTGATTTATGTTTGCCTGATGCTATGCATGGTCAAGTCGTTGATTATGCACTATCTAAGAAGATTCCAAGCATTATTTTAACAGGACTTGATGATGATGCTACTAGAAAAAGTTTTATGGATAAAGATATAGTTGATTATGTGTTAAAAGATGGAAATGAATGTGTTGATTATATAATAGACATTATTGAACGTTTACAAAGAAATGAAAATACAAAGATAATAGTAGCTGAGGATTCTTCATTGATGAGGAATGTTATTAAAAATATTTTAAAGTCATATAAATTTCAAGTTTTCCCAGCAGCCCATGGAGCTGAAGCTTTAGGATATTTAGAACAACACCCAGATGTAAAATTAATTTTGAGTGATAAGGAAATGCCTGTTATATCAGGCGAAGAGCTTATAAGAGAAGTTAGGTGTAAATATAACAAAAATCAATTAGGAATAATAGTTTTAACAGCACATGGTAGTGATGATGTTGGTGTTAGAATGCTAAAATCAGGAGCAAATGATTTTATTCAGAAGCCATTTTCAAGAGAAAATTTAATTTGTAGGGTCAATAGTAGTATTGATTTAATTTATTATTTAGAGCAGTTAAAAGAAAGTGCGGAAAAAGATTTTTTAACTAAACTAAATAACAGAAAGAGTTTTTTCGAAATAGCAAGTGCTTATTATTCACAAATTGATGAAAAAACAACTTTTGCAGTATTAATGGCTGACATAGATAAATTTAAGAGTATTAATGATACATTAGGGCATGCAGCAGGTGATAGTGTTATAATAAGATGCGCCCATACTTTATTAGAAAATGTAAAGGGCGGTGATACTGTAGCAAGATTTGGTGGCGAGGAATTTTGTGTTTTGGTTAAAAATATAACAAAAGAAAATGCTATTAAAATGGCTGTTAAAATTAGAAGTATGTTGAAAAATACTCCTGCTTTATATTGTGATAAACATATAAATTTTACAGCATCGCTAGGATTAGCTTTGGGAAATAAAAATATCCCGATTGAAGATATGATAAAAAGAGCTGATGAAGCATTATATGAGGCTAAAGAGAATGGTAGGGATAGGGTTGAAATTTATAATGGTGGAGAAATAGATTGATAATAGATACTCACACTCATTTAGATGATAGTAGATATGATGATATTTTAGATAATGTCTTATTAAATGCTAGTAATGATGGGGTTGATTTTCATATAATTCCAGGTGCTGATTTAAAAAGTTTACAGAAAGCTTGTGATATTTCAGAAAAGTATTCTAATATTTACTTTGCTGTTGGAGTACATCCTTATGATTTGGATTATTTTGATGTAGATTATATGAAAACATTTATAACTCATAAAAAGTGCGTAGCTATAGGCGAGTGTGGTCTTGATTATTTTCAAAAACCTAGCGATGGTGAAAAATTATTACAAGAAAAAATATTTAGGCAACAAATAGAATTATCAATAGAATATTCTTTACCTTTAATAATTCATATTAGAGATGCTAGTAGTAAATCTTTAGAAATTTTAAAAGAATATAAAGGAATTTATGGGGTTTTACATTGCTTTAATGCTAGTCCTATATTATTAGAATTAAGTGATAATTTTTATTATGGAATAGGTGGGGTTTTAACATTTAAAAATGCTAAGAATTTGGTTGATATTTTGCCACAGATAAGACAAGATAGATTACTTATTGAAACAGATGCACCATATCTTACCCCGCACCCATATAGAGGAACTTTGAACGAGCCAAAGTATTGTAGATTGGTAGCTATTAAGATGGCAGAAATTTTAAATAAAACTATAGAGGAGGTAGAATATATAACAACAAACAACGCAAAAAAATTATTTAAAGGATTAATTTGAAAAAAATTTTATTATTATGTTTTATAAATATTTTATTACTTGCTAATTTTACAAATGACAAGTATTACCAGCAAGAGAAGATTTTAAATAGCATTGATGTTGATGTTAAATATTTAAAAGATGAGTCATTCATGGGCATATTTAATGAAATGAGTGATAGAGAAACAGCTTATTTTACAAAAATTTTAAATGAAGCTAACACTAGAGTACAGGTTGTTAAAGCTATTTTAAAAAAAGAAGGTATTCCTGATGTGTTTTTGTATTTAGCAATGATTGAAAGTAATTTTAAAATAGATGTTAAATCAGGTGCAAAAGCTGTTGGTGTTTGGCAATTTATGGTTCCTACTGCAAAAAATTTCGGACTTAAAATTGATAAGTATGTTGATGAGCGTAAGGATGTTGTAGCTTCTAGTATAGCTGCTGCGAAATATATAAAAAATTTAAAAGATGATTTTGGCAAATGGTATTTAGCAATTTTTGCATATAATTGTGGTAGTGGTTGTGTTAAAAAAGCTATAAGCAATGCTGGTAGTGATGATTTAGCTGTTTTATTAGATGAAGAAAAAAAATATTTACCTGGTGAAACGAGAAGATTTTTTAAAAAGATTTTAAGCACTAGTTTGGTTGTTGAAAATGATATAGCTAAGTATGGTGATGTGTATTTATTAAATCAAATTATGGCACTTAATATTAGCAAAGTTGATGTTAAGGCTAACTCTAGTCTAGCTTCAGTAGCTAGTAGAGCTGGAATGAGTTTAGATGAATTTAAAGAATTAAATCCATTTTTTAAAGGTAATGTAACTCCACCATATTCTTATCATGTATATTTACCTATTGACAAAATTGCTTTATATAAGGATAATTCTAATCCTAAAATGTATGCTAAAAATGACATAAAAAATGTTAAAAGTTATAGAGTAAAAAAAGGTGATACATTGTATGTAATAGCAAAAAATAATGGCATAAGCACTAAAATTCTAAAATCTTATAATAATTTAAAAGATGATAGATTGGGTATAAATCAAACTTTATTGATACCTATTTTAGTAGTAGATGATAATAAGGAAGCTAAGAATTGAAAAAAGTTTTATTTTTTTTAGTATTTGTTTTTATTTTTATTGCTTGTAGTAGTAATTCTTATAATGTTGTTCCAAATTATGGTACTCCTAAATCTAGCACCCCAGCTACTATGAGACCGTATGTTATAAATGGAAAAACTTATTATCCAAGTGCGGTTAATGTGGGAGATAGTGAAACAGGGATAGCTAGTTGGTATGGACCAGGTTTTCATGGTAAGAAAACATCAAATGGGGAAGTTTTTGATACTAATGCTTTAACTGCTGCTCATAAAACTTTACCTATGAATACCATAGTAAAGGTTGATAATCTTGAAAATGGCAAAAGTATAGTAGTAAGAATTAATGATAGAGGTCCATTTGTACCTGGAAGAATTATTGATTTGTCAAACCGTGCTGCATATGCTATTGATATGACAAAAAAGGGTACGGCTAAAGTTAAGATAAGTGTTTTAGGTTTTAATGATAGTACTCAAGGTATGTATACTAAATCAGCTAATATTGGTGGAAATTTTATGATACAAATAGGTGCTTTTAAAAGTATGGAAAATGCTTATAATTTAGCTAAGAAATATGAAAGTTACAATGGATATACCAGTAAGGTTTTAAATTCCAGTGATGGATTTTATAGAGTATTTTTAAAAGGCTTTAGAAGTGAAGCAGAAGCTAGAGATTTTACTCAATTATCAAATTTTTTAGGTTCATTTATATTTAGGGAATAATTATGATTAAGTTGGTTATTTTAGATATTGATGGATGTTTAAGTGATGGTAAAATTATTTATTCTCCTAATGCTGATTTGATTAAAGAATTTAATGTAAAAGATGGAGCTGCTATTTTAAAAGCTAAAGAATTGGGTATAAAATTTGCAATTATTACAGGAAGAAGTTCTGAAGTTGTTTTAAATAGGGCAAGAGATTTAGGCATTGAATATGTATATTGTGGTATTAAAGATAAACTAAGTTGTGCTAAAACATTACTGAAAGATTTAAATATTACTTTTGATGAAGTTGCTGCAATAGGGGACTATTATAACGATTTAGACCTTTTAAAATCTGTTAAGCTACCTTTTATTCCTAAAGATGGGGCAAAAATTTTTGGAAGAATTTTAAATACAAAAGGTGGATATGGTTGTGTGCATGAAATGCTTGAAATTATTGTAAAAGAAAATAATCAATTAAAGCAGTGGATTAAGTGTTAATTAAAAGTTTTAACATAGTTTTATTGGCATTAGTTTCAATGCTTTTTTTTGTTGTTATACAAAAACCATATGAAATTAATTCAGTTGATTATAAAATAGATTTTAAAAGTTTGGAGGCTGATGATATTGTTGGTTATGAAATAGACAAAAAGCTTTTAAAAAAATCATATGCTAAACATTATTTTAGACAAGGGGAACAAGATAATTTACTTGAATTCACGCTCAGTGATTTAACAAAAAGTATAAGTTCTGATAAGGTAGTAAAAGATAATGAAAATATTGTTTTTGAAAATAATGTTAATTACAAAGATGATAAAATTACTTTGAAAACAAAAATTCTCAATTATTCAATTAAAGATAAAATTTTAAGTTCTAATACATTAAGCGATGTATTTTATAATTTTCATAGTTTAAAAGCCAAATCTTTTATTTATAATACTATTAATGGAGATTTAACATTAAAAGAGGTGAATTTGTGTATAGAAAAATAATTATATTAATGATATTTAGTATTTTTTTAAATGCTGAAAGAATAGAAATTGATGCAAAGTTGTTTGAAGGTAGTAAGACACAACAAAGTGGTGTTTTTAGTGGTGGTGTTAGTGTAAAACAGGGTGAAAGTTATTTGAAATGTTCTACTTTAAGAATAGATTTGGATTCTAAAAATAAAATAAAAAGCTATGTAGCAAATTTAGTAAATGATTTTTTGATTATTATGGGTAATAAAAAATTTACAGGTAGTGCTAATGAAATTAAGTATGATGTGGCTAAAGATACTTATGAATTAAGTGGAAAAGTTGTAATTAATGAAGATAAAAAGAATTTGATGGCTGATTATGTAATCATAAATCAAAGTAATGGTACATATAAAATTAAAAGCAACACAGATGATAAACCAGTAAAAATAATATTTGAGTTACCAAAATGAATATAGTAGATTCAAAATTTTTAATATCATGTGAGAGGTATAGTCAAACTTGCGAGTATGAATTTTGTGAAATTGTTTTTTTAGGTCGTTCAAATGTAGGTAAAAGCTCTTTAATAAATGCTTTAGCAAATCGTAATGGGTTAGCAAAATCATCTTCAACCCCAGGAAAAACTCAATTAATTAATTTTTTTGAAGTTACATTTGCTGATAAAAATAAATTGATTTTTGTGGATTTGCCAGGTTTTGGATATGCTAAGGTTTCTAAGGCTAAAAAATATGATTGGAATAAGAATTTAAGTGAATTTTTACAAAAAAGAAAACAAATTAAGTGTTTTATACATTTGATTGATTCAAGACATACGAATTTAGAAATTGATGAAAATTTATATAATTATTTAAATCAATTTATAACTGATGAGCAAGAATATATTAGAATTTTTACTAAGATTGACAAGTTAAACCAGAGTGAATTAGTAAAGTTAAAAGCTAAATTTAAATCAGGTATTTTTGTATCTAATGTAAATAAAAAAGGTATAGAACAATTATTAGAAAAATTACATGATTATGCAAAATAGTAGTGTAAGATTAATTTTTTTAATCTTTAATTTATATATATATCAGTTAGCTAGTTCATTGTATTCTTTATTACCGCCATTATTAGGTTTTTTCTTTATATTTTTAGTTATTAATTATAAAAAGTATGGTTTTGACAAAAATACTTTGCTTATAATATTTTATTTATGCTTAATAGAAATAACTCATGGATTTTTTTTATTTACGGTTATTCTATATTTTTTGATATTTTTCTATTATTTATATGATAAATTAATTTATAAGCTTAAAAATGTAGAAATTTTAATATTTATTTTTATAGCATTAACTTATATTTTTGTTTTATTAATAAATTTATTTTTTTCTTACATAATTAATTTTGAAAGTATTAAATTTGATTATATATTAATTTATTATATATGTATAGAAACATTGTTATCTATAGTGATTTTTAAAGGTTTAATGTGAGATTAAAAATAGTTATTACATTTATAGTATTATTTTTTGTCTTATTGATAAGTAGAGTATATTGGCTTAGTATTTATAGTAATGAATATTATCAAGAATTATCAGAAAAAAATTCAACAAAAATAGAATTGATAGCACCTATTAGAGGTATTATACTAGATAGAAACGATACACCTTTAGCTGTTAATAAATTAGGTTTTTCAGTATCTTTAAAACCTCATTTAAAAGAACATGAATTAAATTTAATAGGTGATAAAATTAAAAATTGTTTTACTGATATTAATATAGATAAAATTTATAAAACATATAAGAGAGAAGATGGATATTATAATCAAGATTTTATAGAAATTATTGATTTTATAGAGTATGATAATATTACTAAGTGTTATTTTGAGCTAAATTTAGATGAAAATATATCAATTAAACCAAGTGTAAAACGATTATATCCATTTAACAAAATAGCTAGTCATATAATAGGATATGTAGGACGAGCTAATTCAGAAGATATGTTAAATAATGAAGTTGTTCAAATTACAAAAAGAATAGGTAAAACTGGTATAGAAAAATATTATGATAATGTTTTACAAGGTGTATTAGGCAAAAAAGTATCAAGAGTAAATTCTATAAATAAGGAAATAGAAGAATTAGAATTTAATAAACCTATTATGAATAATGATATACAACTTAGTATAGATATTAATTTTCAAAAATATTTAGATGAACTTTTCAAAAATATCAGTGGTTCAGCTATTGTATTAAATATAAAAGACGGCTCAATTTTAGCTGCTGGTTCATATCCAGAATATGATTTGAACCCATTTGTAACTGGTATCACTCAAAATGAATGGAATATGATGATTCAAGATTTAGATCACCCATTTACAAATAAATTGATAAATGGCAGATATCCCCCTGGTTCGGTTGTTAAAATGGGTGTTGGATTAGCTTTTTTAAGTAGTGGAAAAATAGATACTAACACAAGTTTTACATGCACTGGTTCGTTTGATTTTGGTGGTAGGAAATTTAGATGTCACAATATTTACGGACATGGTTCAATGGATTTAAATAGCGCTATTAGAGCAAGTTGTGATGATTATTTTTACAAAGGAAGTTTAAAAGTAGGGATTGCTGATATTAGTGCTATGTTATATAAACTTGGTTTTGGTAGAAAAAGTGAAATTGATTTACCATTAGAAAGTGTCGGAATCCTTCCTAATAAAGATTGGAAAATGGCAAGATATAATCAACCATGGTATCAAGGAGAAACTTTAATTACAAGTATTGGTCAAGGTAATTTTTTAGCGACTCCTATGCAAGTAGCAGTATATACAGCGAAAATAGCAAGTGGATATGAAATTAAGCCACATTTTATAAATAAAATTAATAATAAAAAAATAGAATTTGAAAAAAAAGAAATTTTTACGCCTAGTGAAAAACAATATTTAAAATATATTCGTAACGCTATGTATGATGTAGCAAATAATTCAAGAGGGACAGGTTATAAACACTTACAAGAAGCTAAAATAATATTAGCAGCTAAAACAGGGACTGCACAAGTTGTTGAAATTTCACAAAGTGAAAAGAAAAGAATGAGAGAAGAAAATATGGAATATTATACTAGAAGTCATGCTTGGATGAATGCTTATGGACCATATGAAGATCCTACTTATGCAGTTGTTGTCTTAGTTGAACATGGTATGCATGGTGGTTCTACCTCAGGACCAATAGTAGCTAAAATTTTTAATAAGCTAATAGAATTAGGCTATATAGATGAAAAATATGTAAAAAATAAATAATAAATTATATAAGTTTTTATTGTTTTATATTATTTTAAAATAATAATTTATTGTTTTTATCATATTTATAAAAATATATAATTATTAATCAAAATATTTTTAGCATTTTGTAACTTTTAGTAATATAAAAATATTTTATATTGTTTTGTATAAAACAAATTTATATTTTTAAACTTTAAAAGTGTAAATTAATATAAAAATTTATTACAAAGGAGTAAAAGTGTCTAGTAAAATTGAAACTGCTAAGATTGAAAATTTTTTAGGCAAACGTGTTGATGGTACTAAGTCTAGACTTCCAGCAAGACTTGATTATTATCAAAGTGCTACAGGCTTAATTTTGGCTTTATTTATGTGGGGTCATATGGCATTGGTCTCAACAGCGCTTATTAGCGAAGAATTGTTTGATAGCCTAGCGTCTTTTTTTGAACTAGAATGGTTGCTTGGTAAAGGATATCCTATTATAGATTCTATGATTGTTTTTGTACTTTTTATTGTATTTTTTACCCATGCTATGCTTGCATTAAGAAAATTTCCAATATCTTATAGACAATGGCAAATTGCTAGAGAACATTCTAAATTGATAAATCATCAAGATACAAATTTATGGTTAGTTCAAATAGTTACTGGTTTTGTTATGTTTTTCTTAGGTTCTATACATTTAGGTATTATGTGTTTTATGCCTGAAACTATGAATGTAGAAGGTGCTCATAATCGTATAGTAGAACATAATATGTGGATTTTTTATGTTTTATTATTGGTTAGTGTTGAATTTCATGCTCTAATAGGTTTATATCGCCTATGTGTAAAATGGGGTTGGTTTGATGGTGTTAATGTAGCACAATCAAGAGAGAGAAGAAAAACTTTAAAGACTGCAATGTGGGTTTTAATAGTATTTTTCTTAACTTTAGGCTGTATTAATATTATACACCACTTTTTTTAATTTGAAAGGTTTGATATGAGAGTAGAATTTACAGATGCATTAATAATAGGTGGTGGTTTAGCAGGACTTAGAAGTGCTGTAGAAGTTGCAAAAAGTGGTCAAAAGGTTACTTTACTTAGTATTTGTCCAGTCAAACGTTCACATTCAGCGGCTGTTCAAGGTGGTATGCAAGCTAGCTTAGGAAATTCGATTAAAGGTGAGGGTGATAATGAGGATTTGCATTTTGCCGATACTGTAAAAGGAAGTGACTGGGGATGTGATCAAGAAGTTGCTCGTATGTTTGTTCAAACTGTTCCAAAAGCTGTTCGTGAATTAGCTAGTTGGGGTGTACCTTGGACTAGAATTGCTAAAGGCCCTAGAAATGTTGTAATAAACGCTCAAAGGGTTACAATAGAAGAAAAAGAAGAATCTCACGGACTTATAAATGCAAGAGATTTTGGTGGGACTAAAAAATGGAGAACTTGTTATATTGCTGATGCTACAGGACATTGTATGATTTTCGGTGTTGCAAATGAAGCTATAAAACATAATGTAAAAATCATAGATAGAATGGAAGCTTTAAGAATTATTCATAAAGATGGAATTTGTTTAGGAGTAATTGCAAGAAGCCTAATTGATGGGAGTTTAACAGCTTTTGTAGCAAAAGGCACTATGTTGGCAACAGGTGGATATGGTAGAGTTTATAAGCAAACCACAAATGCAGTAATTTGCGAAGGTACTGGTGCAGCTATGGCGCTTGAAACAGGTTTATGTTCTTTATCAAATATGGAAGCGGTTCAATTTCACCCAACTCCAATCGTTCCAAGTGGAATACTTTTAACTGAAGGTTGTCGTGGTGATGGTGGTGTTCTAAGAGATGTTGATGGATATCGTTTTATGCCTGATTATGAACCAGAGAAAAAAGAACTTGCTAGCCGTGATGTTGTAAGTCGTCGTATGATGGAACACATTAGAAAAGGTAAAGGTGTTAAAAGTATGTATGGAGACCATTTGTGGCTTGATATATCTATCTTAGGTCGTGCTCATGTAGAAAAGAATTTAAGAGATGTTCGTGATATTTGTATGACATTTAATGGAATTGACCCAGCTGATGAAGGTCCTAAAGGTTGGGCACCAGTTATTCCTATGCAACATTATTCAATGGGTGGAATTAGAACTAAACCAAATGGAGAAACTCCTAAAATGAAAGGTTTATTTGTTGCTGGTGAAGCGGCATGCTGGGATTTGCATGGTTTTAACAGACTTGGTGGAAATAGTTGTGCTGAAACAGTTGTTGCCGGTATGGTTGTAGGTGATTATTTTTCTAATTATTGTAAAGATTATACAAATGAAGTTGATATGGAAGTTGTAGAAAAATTTTATAATCAAGAAAGAGATTATATAAATGAAATAGTAAATCGTAAGGGCAACTGTAATGTGTATAAAATTAAAAATGAAATGAAAGATATTATGTGGGAGCATGTTTCTATTTTTAGAACTGGAGAAAATTTACAAAAAGCAGTGGATAGATTAGAAGAATTGTATAAAGAAAGTAAAAATATAACTATTGAAAATAAAGAAATTAATTGCTCTAATCCAGAATTAGAAGATGCTTATAGGGTTCCTAGAATGCTAAAAGTTGCGTTATGTATTGCAAGGGGTGCTTTAATGAGGACTGAAAGTCGTGGAGCACATTATAGAGAAGATTATCCAAAAAGAGATGATGCAAATTGGATGAAAAGAACTATGACTTACTGGGATGATGGTGCAACTTTACCTAGAGTTGAATATGAAGACCTTGATATTATGAAAATGGAAATGCCACCAGCGTTTCGTGGATATGGTGCTAAAGGAAATATCATAGAAAACCCATTAAGTGAAAAAAGACAAGCAGAAGTTGATAGTATAAGAGAAAAGATGGAAGCAGAAGGTAAAAATAGAGTTGAAATTCAAGAAGCATTAATGCCTTATGAATTACAACCGAGATTTAAAGCAGCTAATGAAAGAATAGGAGCTAACCAATGAGTAGAAAACTAACTATTAAAGTATTTAAATATAATCCATATAGTAAAATTAGCAAACCACATTTTGCTACCTATGAATTAGAAGAAGCTCCAGGTATGACAATTTTTATAGTATTAAATTATATTAGAGAAAATTATGATGCTGGTCTTAGTTTTGATTTTGTTTGTCGCGCTGGAATTTGTGGCTCATGTGCTATGGTTATAAATGGTAAGCCAAGGCTTGCATGCAAAACTCTTACTAAAGATTTTACAGATGGTGTGATAGAACTTATGCCATTACCTGCATTTAAACATATTAAAGATTTAAGTGTTAATACAGGTGAGTGGATGGAAGGTATGTGCAAAAGAGTTGAGAGTTGGATACATACTGATAAAGAAGTTGATATTTCTAAGATTGAAGAAAGAGTTGAACCGGCAGTCGCTGAAGAGACATTCGAGCTTGACCGCTGTATCGAATGTGGTATTTGTATAGCGTCATGTGCTACTAAGGTTATGAGGCCGAATTTTATAGGTGCAGCTGGAATGATGAGAGCTGCAAGATACGAGCAAGACCCACACGATAAAAGAACTTTAGATGATTTTTATGAATTAGTTGGCGATGATGATGGAATATTTGGTTGTATGAGCTTGTTAGCTTGTGAGGATAACTGTCCTAAACAATTACCACTACAAACTAAAATTGCCTTTTTGCGTAGAAAATTAGCTACAAATAAAGGTTAAATTTTTGCTACGTTTATCGTAGCAAAATTATTTTTTACTTATTTTTTTTATTTTTAATTGTTATTTTTTGTTATTTGCTTTAAATTTAAAAATATTACAAAAAGTAACACAATAATAAGAATTAATAAAATTTTTTGATATTTTTATTTCACTAAATGCTATTATAATGAAAAAAACAATGGAGTTTAAATGTTTAAAAAACTTGGATTATCATTTATGTTAGTTTCGTTTTTAAATGCTGGATTATTTGATATGTTTCATAAAGATAAAATACCAAAAACTCCTATATATACTTTATTTGATTTAAGCAAAAAAGGATCTAAAATTGAAATAATCTTTAAGCCACAAAAAAAAGATATAGGAAAACATTTAGGGTTTTATGTTTTTTATCCTACGTATTTTTGCTATGGTAAAATAGGCAGTAAGGATTATCGTATAGTTAATTTATATGACAAAAAAATAGTAGATAATATACGAGATAATCCTTATTATCCACTTGCACTTGATATTAAAATATATGAGCTTACTAAAGATGGTAATGAGATATTAGTATTTGATAAAGTCGCTACACCAAATGATGATACATACGTAATAGGTAGTTCAATTATGAATATTAAAGGTGAAGAAGTCAGAATGGTACAAAGACATTCTAGAATTTATTTTGTACCTGAGAATAAAACATATAAAGCAGTCATTACAAATCTAATAGATGATGATAATATAAGGGGTGATTTTACAAAAATCGCAATTACAGTTAATAGAAGAAAAGTTTAAATGGCATAGATATTCATAATATTAATAATATAAACGATGATAGATTAAATCAAATCTATATGAGTGCTTGGAATTAAGTAAATTACTCTAAATTAATTTAGGGTAATTATTATTTAAATTTTTAAAAATAAATTAGAATTTTAATATTATTTAAATTATTATAAAAATATTACAAAAAGTAACACAATAATTAAATTTAATAAAGTTTTTTGATATTTTTATTTCACTAAATGATATGATATGAAAAAATAAAGGAGAATAAATGTTTAAGAAACTTGGATTATCATTTATACTAGTTTCGTTATTAAATGCTGGATTATTTGATATGTTTCATAAAGATAAAATACCAAAAACTCCCATATATACTTTATTTGATTTAAGCAAAAAAGGATCTAAAATTGAAATAATCTTTAAGCCACAAAGAAAAGATATAGGAGAGCATTTAGGGTTTTATGCTTTTTATCCTATGTATTTTTGCTATGGTAAAATAGGTAAGGATTTTTATTCAGTTCATTTATATGATAAAAAAATAGAAGATAATATACGAGACCCTTATTATCCACTTGCACTTGATATTAAAATATATGAGCTTACTAAAGATGGTAATGAGATATTAGTATTTGATAAAGTCGCTAAGCCAAATGATGATACATACGTAATAGGTAGTTCAACTATGAGTATTAAAGGTGAAAAGGTTGAAATGGTACAAAGACATTCTAGAATTTATTTTATACCTGAAAATAAAACATATAAAGCAGTCATTACAAATCTAATAGATGATGATAATATAAGGGGTGATTTTACAAAAATCGCAATTACAGTTAATAGAAGAAAAGTTTAATAAGGAGAAAGAATGACAAATTTTAGATTAGATTTAAATGGTGATTTTACAAATATTATCATTATACCCATGGGGACAAAAACTCTTAATAAAAATAAAATTACAAATTATAAAACTTCTAATTCATATTTTAAATTCTTGTAAAAATTATGAGAATTTGAAATAGGGATTTAAAAATATTACAAAAAGTAACACAATAATAAGAATTAATAAAGTTTTTTGATATTTTTATTTAAGTAAATGCTATGATATGAAAAATATTTAAGGTTTTAGTATGAAAAACACATTAGAAATCTTAAAAATACTTTTTATGATTTTTATAATAATTGAAATAATGATTGCTATTGGCTCAGTTTTAGCAGGTGTAATTTTTAGCATTGGCTCAGATGTAAATGTAATTTATTCAATTCTTTTTTGTTTTTTAGCGATTAATAGTTTGTTTTTTGGTTTTACAGGTCAAATAATAATTTTATTTTATAAAGGACTTATACTTTATCCACTAATTTATCTTAAAGTTTTTATAATTATATTTTTTATAATACTTTTCTTTAAATTAAGAAAAAAAATTAATAAAAAACTTGCTTTTACTTATAGCATAATACCTATGATAATAATATTTGCTTTATATAATTATTTTTTTAGAACCATACCTGATTACTCAAGTAAAACTCACGAAAAAATAGTAACTCTAAGTGATTATAAAAAATATCAGCAAGGCTATTGCTTAAAAGAAGATAGGATATTACCTAAAGATGAGCTTTATAAAAGAGTAGTGGTTGATCATTTTGTAAAACAACAAGAATACAAAAAGATATATACGAAAATGCGTTATAACGAAACTTGTGAGTGTGGATACTATATACATAAAGATATTAATTTAGCTAATTACAAAGATTACTTAAGAAAAAATGTTTATTCTAAAGAATATGTTAATTACGATGAATTAGAATCAGTTGATTATACTAAATATATAGTAGTTAAAAATAATATAGCAGGATTTACTAAGCCTATTATCTCCTTTGATAAAGGTGTTATTTTTTATACAGATATAGCTTTTGATTTTCAAGATGATACATATGGAATTTATAAATTATTTCTTATTGATGAATTTGATGAGCGTGAAGATAAAGAAAAAGAATATAAACATAGGCTTGAAGATATTAATTATGAGATTTTTGCATATGAAGATGATATAAAGAAAAGACTTAGTTATAGACGTAAATTTGATAATTGTGGTTATTCAAACCTAAACTCAGAAAAAGAAGCAAAAGAAAGCTTAGAAGAAATAAACTTTAAATAAAAGGAGAAAACATGGCAAATTTTAGATTAGATTTAAATGGTGATTTTACAAATATTATCATTATACTTATGGGGACAAAAAAGAGCTTCTAGTAAAGATGAAATTACAAATCATAAAACTTATAATTCATATTTTAAATTCTTGTAAAAATTATGAGAATTTGAAATAAGAATTTAAAAATATCACAAAAAGTAACACAATAATTAAATTTAATAAAGTTTTTTGATATTTTTATTTCACTAAATGATATGATATGAAAAAATAAAGGAGAATAAATGTTTAAGAAACTTGGATTATCACTCATGTTAGTTTCATTATTAAATGCTGGATTATTTGATATATTTCATAAAGATAAAATACCAAAAACTCCTATATATACTTTATTTGACTTAAGCAAAAAAGGCACTAAATTTGAAATAATCTTTAAGCCACAAAGAAAAGATATAGGAGAGCATTTAGGATTTTATGCTTTTTATCCTTTGCGTTTTGAATACGGCACAGTTGGCAAGGATTACTATGCAGTTGATTTATATGATAAAAAAATAGAAGATGATATACGAGATAATCCTTATTATCCATTATCAATAGATATTAAGATATATGAGCTTACTAAAGATGGTAATGAAATATTGGTATTTGATAAAGTTGCTAGAGCAAATGAAAATACAAAGGCAAATGGCTATAGGGTTATGGATATTAAAGGCGAAGAGGTTGCTATGGCAGTAAGATATCTTGGATTTTATTTTATACCTGAAAATAAAACATATAAAGCAGTCATTACAAATCTAATAGATGATGATAATATAAGGGGTGATTTTACAAAATTTGCAATTACAGTAGATAGAACAAAACATTAATAAGGAGAAAGAATGGCAAATTTTAGATTAGATTTAAATGATTATTTTACAAATATTATCATTATACCTATGGGGACAAAAAAGAGCTCCTAGTAAAGATGAGATTACAAATTATAAAACTTCTAATTTCTATTTTAAATTCTTTAAAAAATTATGAGAATTTGAAATAAGGATTTAAAAATATTACAAAAAGTAACACAATAATAAGAATTAATAAAGTTTTTTGATATTTTTATTTCACTAAATGCTATGATATGAAAAATATTTAAGGTTATAGTATGAAAAAAACATTAGAATTCTTAAAAATACTTTTTAAAACTTTTCTAATTATTGAATTATTAATTGCTGTTGGCTCAGTTTTTGTAGGTGGTGTTTTTGGTATTGGTTCAGAATTCAATATATTTGGCGCAATTCTTTTTTGCTTTTTTGTAGCTAATGGTTTAATTTTTACAGATTTAGGTCAATTATTTGATTTATCATATAACGCAATTTCATTTCATCCACTAATATATCTTAAAGTTTTTATAATTATATTTTTTATAATACTTTTCTTTAAATTAAGAAAGAAATTTAATAACAAACTTGCTTTTACTTATAGCATAATACCTATGATAATAATATTTGCTTTATGTAGTTATTTTTTAAAAGTTGTTCCTGATTATTCAAGTAAAACTCAAGAAAAAATAGTAACTCTAAATGGTTATAAAAAATATCAGCAAGGTTATTGCTTAAAAGAAGATAGGATATTACCTAAAGATGAGCTTTATAAAAGAGTAGTGGTTGATGATCTTACAAAGCAATTAGTATATAGAGATAAAGTTTATAAAAATCTTTATAATATCATTGCAAGTCATAAATATAAGATACATAAAGATATAAATCTAGATAATTACAAAGATTACTTAAGAAAAAATGCTTATTCTAAATATCTTGTTAATTACGATGAATTAGAATCAGTTGATTATACTAAATATCTAGTAATTGATACCAAAAATAATACAGCTGGATTTACTAAACCTATTATTCTTGTGGGTGATGGTTTAATTTCAGTTACATTTTATTTAGATTTAGCATTTGAATTTGAAGATAATGCATATAGATTTTATAAAATTTACCTTTCTGATGAATTTGATGAGCGTAAAGACAAAGAAAAAGAATATAAACGTAGACTTGAAAAAGTTGATTATTGGCTTTTATCGTATGAAAATGACATAAAAGAACAACGTATTTCTTATAATTATAAATTTGATAATTGTGGTTATTCAAACTTTGATCCAGAAAAAGAAGAAATTGAATGATAAAAATTATAAAAAGGAGAAAGAATGGCAAATTTTAGATTGAATTTAAATGGTGATTTTACAAGCGAAATATTATCATTGTATTTATGGGGACAAAAAAGAGCTCCTAGTAAAGATGAGATAGCAAGTAATAAATGGATAGGTAGAAAAGAAGAAAGCATTACTGCTATAGTAAATGGAGAACAGTTTGTAAATAAAGCAGGTAATTTTGTAAATGCTAAGGATTTTAAACTATTTGATGTATTTTTTAGTGGAAAGATGAGAGATGGTAAAAAATTAAATGTAAACAATATTAGGTCTAAAGTAGAGATTAATAATAAAGAACTTATTTTAAATCACGATCAATTTGTGGAATTGTTTTATAGAGGAACATCAGAAGAAGGTTCGGCACAAGACGCTTATAAATCTTTAAGTTTATATGATAGGAATATATACGGTGAAAATTTTGCAAAACTTGCCTTTATGTTTGGAACTATAACTGTTGGTTTAGATACTGAAAATATAAGATATGTATTAGATAAAGATTTAAACCCAATAAGAGTTGATAATGTAAGCTATATAGTAAAAGATGAATGGAAAGGTAAAAAAGAAAATTTTGATTTTGATGGTGGAAAAGGAAGTGACGATATTAATGGAATTTTAAAACAAGTTGCTGACCCATCAAATATAGGTAAAAAAGTTATAATAAAATTTGATGGAACACCTACAGTAAAAGCTGGAACTATAAGTAAAAAAGTTTTTAAGAATTTAAATAATTTAAGTAGTTTAGCTAATCAAAAGCATCCAAACATTGGTGTATGCGATGGATTACAAGATGAAGATAAAAATTCTTGCGAAATTACTTTAAAAATGCAACCATACTTTGATAAGTATCGTAAATTTTATGAAGAATATAAGCGTATTAGAGGGACTGGTGTTATTGATTTTAGAGCAGAAGATGATAGGTTGGTAATTTTTGGAACCAAGGAGAATGATACTTTAGAAGGAACAAAGGCTACAAATTTTAATTTTACAGATAATGTAAACGATGGTAATAATTATATCCCAGATTCGCTTACAGCTATGTTTTTTGATTTAAACCACTACAAACAATATATTAAAAATGGTATAGTTTATGTAGGTGGTAATGGAGCTGATAATATATTAGGAACTAAATACAATGATATATTATATGCGAGTGATAGTAGCTTATATGATGATAATTCTAATAATATCTTAAATGGAGATGATGGTGATGATATTCTTTATGGAAGTAATGGTTATGATACTTTAATCGGTGGCAATGGCTTTGATACCTACTATGCAGGAGATAAAGACGAGATAATAGATAGCGATGGAAAAGGTCAAGTAATATTTAATGGTTCTACATTAAAAGGTGGCTCTTATGATGAAGATAGGAAAGTATATATAGATGCTAAAGATACAAGTATTACATATAAGCTTAAAGACAATAATGATTTAATAGTAACTAAAGGCGATAGTAGTATAACAATACGCAATTTTAAAAAAAGCGAAGATGGATTTTTAAATATTAATTTAAATAATAACCCAGGCAAAGAAGTAGCTATAGTAATAGATACAACAGGTTCTATGGGAGATGATATAGCAACTTGCAAAGCAAATGCAAAGATTATAGCTAGTAATATCTTTAAAGAAAATTTTTATTCTAAAATATCAATAGTTACTTATAATGATAATGATATAAAAACAATTGGAACTTACACTAATTATCAGAGTTTTTTAGGTGGAATAAATAAAGTTCATTTACAAAATGGTGGCACAGAATACACTATGGCAGCTATCTTAGAAGGAATGAGCAATTTTAGTCCATACAATCATCTAAGCAAAGAAGTATATGTAATGACAGATGAGCCTGGGGATGATAATCATAGAAGAGATGAAGTAGAAAGAAAAGCTAAAAACCTTTCAGTAGGCTTTAGAAGTATTTATAATGCCAATAAATACGAAGATAATTCAGTAAAAATTAATTTTATAGCTATTCGTAATGAGTTTGAGCATTTTAAAGATTTAGCTAAAAATACTAATGGAATGTATTTTAATTCAAATTCAAGTGAAGAGCTTAGCGATGCTTTATTTGAATTAAGCAATATAGGAACCTCAAGCAATGATACAATAGAAGGTAATGATAAGGATAATAGCCTTAATGGATTTGGTGGAGATGATACACTAGTAGGTAAGGCTGGAAGCGATACTTATACATTTACTGGGCTTAATTTTGGTAACGATACCATAATAGAAAGTAATTTAAATAATATTGATAAAAATACAATTATTTTTAAAGATGTAAGCTATAAAGATGTAAGATTTAAAAAAGATTTAAATGATTTAAAAATTACACTTAATAAAGATAATAGCGTAACAATAAAAGATTTTTATAATACCAATAATGAAAGTAAAATTAGTAGCATAAGCTTTAGTGATGTTACATTAGATGAACTAGCTATCAAAAGAAGCGTAAGTATGCAAGCAAACAAAGAAGCGATAATATTCTTAAAAGAAAAAGATTTTAGCTTTTCTAATTTTGCTACATCAACATTTGCAGTAGCCTATCAAGATAATGCAAGTAATATAAGCACATCTTATAAAGATGATGTAATAATAGGTAGTAATAAAAACGATATTATATCAACCAAATTAGGCAATGATACTTTAATCGGTGGTAAAGGAGATGATAAGTTATATGGTGGATTTGGTAATGATATATATGTTTATAGGAAAGGTGATGGAAATGATTTAATCTATGACGATGGTGGGCAAGATGCTTTAAAATTACAAAATTTAAAAGCTGATGAAATATTTTTGATAAAAGATGGTAAAGACCTGCTAATAAAGTTTAAAGATGATGATACAAATAGCATAAGAGTAGCACATCACTTTGCTTGGAAATTTGGCTATCACAATCAAATAAACACAATAGAACTTGATGATAATAAATTCATCAATACAAAAACAATAGATAAACTAATAGAGCAAACTAGTGCATTTGCTAAAAATAACGGCATAGATATTCATAATATTAATCATATAAACGATGATAGATTAAATCAAATCTATATGAGTGCTTGGAATTAAGTAAATTACTCTAAATTAATTTAGGGTAATTATTATTTAAGTATTTAAAAAATATATTAATTAGGTAAAATATGTTTAAAATTTTTAAAAAATTTGATGATGATACACACGAATTTAAACCACTTTTAGTAGAGTTAGAAGATAGACCGCAAAATCCATTAGGTAAAAGTATTTTATATATAGTTTTATTTGTAATAGTTTTTAGTATTGCTTGGCTAATACTAGCTAAGGTTGATATAGTAGTAAGTGCTAGTGGTAAAGTAGTGCCTGATGGAGAAATTAAAATAATCAAACCTTTAGAAAACGGAGTAATTTATAAAATTCTTGTAAAAGAAGGTGATAAAATAAAAGCAAATGAGCCTTTAATACTAGTTGACCCAAGTGTATCTAAAGTCAATTTAGAAAGTAAAAAAGAGAATTTAAAAGCTTTAGAAGATAGTTTAAAAAGATTAAATGCACTAAGTAACGAGAGCGAATTAAAAGATGTTAGTAATGCAGAATTAAGCCTATATCAAAACCAATTAAATAGCTTTAAAAATAGCATAAACACTTATGAATTTAAAATCAAACAAACTATTAATTCATTACAAGCTAATAAAGAAGAATTAAAAAGATTAGAAATAGAGCATAAATACACAAGCTCAAAATTAAATAGACTTAGCAAGGTAAAAGATATAATCGCTTATAAAGATTATGAAAATTTATTAAAAACAAAGCAAGATTTACAATTACAAATACTTGTAAATAAAAACAAATCTTTAGAATTAGAAAATAAATTAAACGAACTCACAAAAGAACTTGAGAGCTTTAAAGCAAATTTTATTGCTAAAAATTACGATGAACTCTTAAAAACTAAAAATGAAATAGCATTATTAAAGGCAGATATAAACGCGATAGAATTTCAAAGTCTAAGGCAAGTTATTTCATCGCCAGTTGATGGATATGTAGGAAAATTATTTGTAAATACTGAAGGAAGTTCTGTATCAAGCAATGAGCAATTAATATCAATAATCCCAATTGATAAGCCACTTATAATAAAAGCAAATGTATTAAATCAAGATATAGGATATCTTAAAAAAGGGCAAAATGTAGCTATCAAAATAACCACATTTAATTTTCAAAAATACGGCAAACTAGATGGAATTTTAGAACATATTGGAAACGATGCTATAAAAGATGAAAAATTAGGAGATATTTTTGAAATTAAGGTAAAACTTTTAAAAAATCATTTGATAGTAGATGGGGAAGTAAAAGAAATAGAACCAGGAATGCAAGTAATAGCTGAAGTAAAGGTTGGCAAAAGAAGAGTAATAGAGTTTTTCATATATCCTATTATTAGATATCTTGATGAAGGGCTTAGTATTAGATGAGAATTATTTTTGTTTTTCTTATAATGCTTAGCACATCAATAGCTAAAGATTTTTACACCATACTAGACTATGCACTTAAAAATTCTCCTATCATAAATATCGCAAAAATAGATATTAAAAGCGCTAATTATAATTATGATTTTTATAAATCATATTTGTATCCAGAATTATCATTTAATGCAGATTTTAAGTATTCAAATACAAAAAGTAATGATTATAAAAGAGAGCTTTTTAGCAATTATAACAATCATCAAAGCACAATATCACTTATATTAAAATATGATTTATTCAAATTTGGAAATGATTATTATAAAATCAAATCAGCCAAAGAAAATATCGCTACAAGTAATTACAATAAGTGTTATAAGGAATTGCAATTATCACTAGATTTATTAGAATACTACAAACTCGCACTATTAAGTGAAAATAAATTAAAAACATATAAAAATTTAAGCCTTGCTTATGAAAGTTTATATAAATTATCAAAGAGATTAAATAAAGTTGGAGAATTAGATTTAATCAATGTAAATTCTTATTTTTTGGACTTTAGTGATGCAAAAACGCAGATTTTAAAACTAGAATTTGAATTAAGAAATTATTTATCATATATATCGTATTTATCAAATCTTAATATTGATAAAATAGATGATTTTAGTAAAATTGATGAAATTGCTTTAGACTTTTTAGAATTTGAAAAAACAAATAAATTTTTAGAATTAAATTCTAAAATAAAAAGCTCAATGTATGAATTAAAATCCCTAAATCAACGCCCTACAATAAGCCTTTATTCAAGATATGATTTTTATGATAAAACCAAAAATAATTATCAAGACCTTGCCGATAGTTCTAAAAAACACGGGTACTTAGTAGGAATTGGGATTAACTATATTATATTTGATGGATTTAAAACAAGTTCATCTAAAGAGTTAAAACAATTAGAAATAAACAAATTAAATCAAGAGCTAATACAAGCAAAGCTAGAATATGAAAAACAAATAAACGAGCTTATATTTTTCATACAAAACAAAGATGAAATAATAAAAACCTTAAAAATAATAAGCAAAGAAGCAAATGCAAATATGCATAATGTAACCAAACTACACAAAACTGGTGAAAAATCAAAATTTGAAGTCATAAATGCAAGTATAGAAAACTATAAAAAACTCCAAGATTTAAATGAATATATAATAAATGCAAATGCAAACGCTATTAAAATTAATTTAATAAATAATCAATTTAATAATTGTAAAAAAGGATATTAATATGCATACAGCCTTAGGTTGCTTATCACTTTGTGCACAATTTGCAAATATTTCAATAGATATTAATGCGATTTGTAACAAATACGCTTTAAAAGATAGCGAGCCAAGTATTTACGAACTAGCAAAAATCGCTAAAGATAATGATTTTAAGGTAAAAATCAAAAAGCTTAATTTAAAAAACCTTCATTTATATAAAGCACCTTTTATATTTTTGAAAAAAGATTTAACATATTTTGTAGTTTTAAAACTTGATTTTAATAATCAACAAGCTCTTATTTTTGATGGTGGAAAAGAAGCAAGGCAAATTAGCTATGAAGAATTACATAATTTATCAAGTGATAAAATCTTAATCCTAGCACACAAATTATTAAACGATAGTGTAAAGTTTGGCTTCTCTTGGTTTTATAAAAGAATGCTAAGTTATAAGGGTATTGTATTACAAATTTTATTAGCAAGTTTTGTTATGCAATTATTTGGCTTAGTTACACCTTTATTTACCCAAGTAGTCCTTGATAAAGTCTTGTTGCACCATAGTATAAGCACACTTAATGTAATTGCTTTTGCATTTTTTAGCGTTATTGTTTTTGAAAGTTTATTAAGCCTTAGTAGAAATTATATCTTTACTCATACTACCACAAAAATTGACGCAAAATTAGGCAGTGAGTTATTTACACATTTATTATTGTTACCTATGGTGTATTTTGAGAATAGAAAAGTAGGCAACATAGCAGCTAGAATAAGAGAGCTTGATAATATAAGAGATTTTATAGCCAACAAATCAGTAAGCGTGATTTTAGATTTATTATTTAGTATAGTTTTTATTTTGATGATGCTTTTATATAGCGTGAAGCTAACATTTGTTTCATTAGCTTTTGTGATTTGCATTGCTTTGATTTATTTTTTTATAACGCCTATTTTAAGAGCAAGGCTTGAAGATAAATTCCAAATGGGAGCAGCATCTAATTCATATCTAGTAGAAAGCATAACAGGAATGCAAACCATAAAATCCCTAGCCATTGAAGGTAGTATGAAAAAATACTGGGAGGATTATTTAGCAAAATATTTAAAATCATCTTTTAATTTAAGTAATCTAAGCAATATCGCAAGTACTTTTGCTAATTCTTTACAAAAGCTTATGACATTAGCAATTTTATATTTTGGAGTAGGATTAGTAATTGACGGGAGTTTAAGTGTAGGACAATTAATAGCCTTTCAGATGTTTGCCAATCAATTTAGCGCTCCTATTATGCGACTTGTAAGCTTGTGGAATGAATTACAACAAGCCATTTTAAGCGTAGATAGATTAGGAGATATTTTAAATACACCGCAAGAGCAAACTACAAATAAACCTATATCGCTAAATCAAGTATCAGGTAATATAAAATTTGATAATGTAAGCTTTAAATATAACCCAAATTCTAACTATGTCTTAAACAATCTAAGCTTTAACCTACAAGCAAATAAAAGCATAGGAATAGTAGGACGCAGTGGCAGTGGTAAAAGCACCATAACAAAACTCATAGAAAGACTTTATATCCCAAACGAAGGCTCTATTTATATAGATGGAATAGATTTAAGACATTTAAATCCTTATGTTTTAAGGAGTAATTTAGGCGTAGTTTTACAAGAAAATTATTTATTTAGCGGTAGTATCAAAGAAAACATAAGCCTATCAAAGCCAAGTGCATCAATGCAAGAAATAATAAATGTATGCAAAATAGCAGGAGCACACGATTTCATAAGCGAACTTAGTGCAGGTTATGATACTTTAGTAGGAGAAAGAGGCTCTGCATTAAGCGGCGGTCAAAGACAAAGAATAGCAATAGCAAGAGCCTTGCTACATAATCCAAGGGTTTTGATATTTGATGAGGCTACTTCGGCACTAGATTATGAAAGCGAGAAAATCATCACATCAAATCTATCGCTAATCAAACAAAACAAAACCTTTATAATAATAGCACATAGATTAAGCACGGTTAAAGATTGTGATGAGATATTAGTCCTTGATAAGGGTAATTTAGTTGAGTGTGGAAATCATACAAAACTAATGGAGCTTAATGGATACTACGCACATTTATACAAACAACAAAATCTATAAACACTAAAACTATAAATAATTTAATAAATATTATTTATAGTTTTAAAAGAATTTGAATTAGGAATTGGAAATTAAATTAAAAATATTTTTTAATATTATTTATTACAGAAAGTAACATATATTAATAATTATTTTTAAATTTTATGAATTTTTATTGTTTATTTGATAGAATCAATAAATTTTAAATTTAAGGAGAAATAATGGCTTTTAAAAATGCAATTATTGATGATAGATTAGAGAAGAAATATTCTTTTGTAGATATTTGTATTAAGCATACTAATGATTGGTATCTCAGACAACATCATAAATTTCCTTTTGAAAAACGCATTGTAATAGATGAAGAATTAGACTGCTGGTTTATAAGATGTATGAATTTTGATGACCCTGAGCTAGACCATGCAAAGCTTAGTAAGTCTTTGTGGATTTTATATTATAAAGGCGAGCATATAAGGATAGTTTTAGATTATGATATCAAACAAGAGATTGATAATGTAGTTTATAATAGAGTTTATAAAATTCTTTCTATAAGAGATAATAAAACATTAAGTGAAAAAGAAATAATAGCCTTATTAAGAGAAATATTAGCTGTTTATAAATGGGACGGAAGCTTAAATAATGATAAAGAATTTAAAGCATATATAATAGATGAAGTATTAGGAGATGATGAATGAAATTATTATCATCAAAAGAAGCTAATGAGGCTTTAAAATATGTAAAAACAGAAAAAGATATAGTAGATATACTAAACAGATTAGACCTTAGTGCAAGAGATAGTGACGGTAATATAAAAGAATACAATACTACAGTTTTATACAGTAATAAGCCAAAGCAAATGGGTGATATTATAAATACTAGGACTATAGATAAGACTAATGCTAATTATTTTTTAGATTTAGATGAAAATGATGCTTTAAAACAAGCTTTAAAGAGAATTTACTCTTATGATGATGACCAATTTGATGACGATTTAAGAAAAGAAACAAAAGAATCTAAAATAAAGCAATTTTTATTTAAAGCAGAAGAAGGAGGGGCTTGGAATACAGTATCTAAGCGCTTTGTCGAAGAAACTAGTGGTAAAGTAGTAGTTATAGTAGGAGAAGATTTTAAAAAAGAAAGAATATTTGGAGCTACCGAGTATCCTACATTGCTTAAATCAGATAATATAACCACAATCAATGGTGTACCAAAAGACACATTTAAAAAAATTAATAGTGATAGTAAAATTATAAATGAAGCTTCTAAAAAATTAATACTGTTAACTAGCGATATAATAACCAAAGACAGAATAACTAATGTAACTATCAAGGACACTTCTAATTCAAAACTAAATACTGAAAGTTTAAACGAAGATTACATGTTTAAACAATTAAATAGAGAAGAGAATAAAATAAAACTTAAAGAAATAAAAAATTGCATAGATAATCCTATTAGCATTGCAAATGGATTGCAAAAATTAGGAAAAGTTGGTTCGCTTATTAGTTTAAGTATTACTTCTTTAGAAGCAGCTGAAGCGTATAGAGAAGGTGATAGTGAGAAAGCAAAAAATATAATTGATGAGTATATTATATCTTCTGCTGAAAGTTTTGTTGGTGGAAATTTTGCTTCTTTTGCTACAAGATTTGTACTTTTTGCATTTGGAGTAACAGGTGGTTGGCCTTTAATTGTCGGCTCAGTTGCTGCAGGTATATTTGGTGGTTTAGCTAGTGAAGGAAAATTAAGAAAACTTTTAGGTTTTAATAACGATAATGAAAAGCAAAAATTTGAAAACAATTTAAATGATACTAAAATAAAAACAGAAATACATTCTCATTCTCAAACAAATACTAAACTCTATGACCCACTAGTCCTAGACCTAAACAACAACGGCAGAATAGATACAATCACTCTTAATAATTCTAAGGCATTTTTTGACCACAATAATGACAATATAGCTTATAAATCATCTTGGATTAGCAAAGATGATGGATTATTAGTATTAGATAAAAACAATAATAATCTAATAGATAATGGTAATGAATTATTTGGAAACTTTACTGAAATTCCAAGTAGTGATTTTAAAGCTTTAGATACCAATAATAATCAAACCTTAAATCCTACTCAAACCACATTTGCTCTAAACGGCTTTGAAGCCTTAAAGCTTTTAGATAGTAATAAAGACGGAGTAATTGATATAAACGATAAAGAGTTTAACAATCTTAAAGTATGGCAAGACTTAAACGAAGATGGCATAACGCAAATAAACGAGCTAAAGTCTTTAAAAGATTTAAACATAACTAGCATAAATCTAAACTATAAAGATACCAATCAAAAGCTTGATAGCGATAACACCATCACTCAAACAGCTACCTTTATCAAGGATGATAAAGAAAGCTTATTAGCTGATATTAATTTTAGCGTTAGTAGTATAGAAAGAGTATTTAAAGACAAGATAAAATATTCAGAAGAAGAATTAAATCTAGCAAATCTTAAAGGCTATGGAGTATTAAGAGATTTAAGGGACGCTGCTTGTTTAGATGAAGAATTAAAAGCATTGCTTAAAGATTATTCATCTACAAACAGCAAAGAAGAGCAATTAAACAAGCTTGATAGTCTAATTTATGCTTGGGCTAATACTAATAAAGCTTTAAACAAAGACTTTAACCTATCTAAAACCAAAGAATTTGATAGCAATAATCCTAGCAATACTGATAGTATAAGGGATTTATGGCTTACACCATCACAAGCTAGAGAATATGCTAATTTTACTATTAGCGAAAGTTTAAAAAATGAGTTTAATGAGCTTAAGCAAAAAATATCAATTATTAATTCATTTTTAGGCGTTAATAATCAAGATTTTTATATAGCTAGTTTAAATGAGTTTAACGAGCTTAGAAATAGCTTTAATAATACTTATGATAGTTTAAGAACTTATGTTTATAAGGGATTGTTATTTCAAACAAGATTAAAAGAATACTATGATGAAATAAACATTACTAGCTACGAAAACAATGGCTCGTATGAGCTTAAATTAGATTTTTCTAAAAGTATAGAGAAATTTAAGACTATTAAAATTACAAAACTTTATAATTTTAATAGTTGTGAATTTGCTGTTTAGAGGAAATAAATATATGGGATTATTGTATAAAAAATGCGATATTTGTGGTAATAAAATTGATAAATTGCAATGTTTAGTTTATGGAGGTTTTATTAATTTAATAAAATGTAAAAAATGTAAAACTGAATATATAATTATAGAAACATGGTTTTATAGAGTAATTAATAATATATCTACAAGTGTCGTTTCATTCCTTAGCTTGTTTTTTGCACTTGTTGCTGGTTTTTATATTGATAAAATTTTTACAGGATTAAGTGGAATTTATGTTTTTATATTGGTAATTTTATTGACTTTATTATTTATGTTTTTTGTAGCTACATTTTTACAAGCTTTATTTATGCTATTATTTATAGTAAAATTTGAAATTAAAAAAGATATTGTAGAAAATAAAAAAATAAAAAATATATTTAGTAAATTTTTTAATAGAAATTAAAGGAGTATAGTAATGGAAGAGATTGAGCGTGCTGTTAAATTTGGAAGAGACTTTATACAAGGTGCTTGGGATACTATTATAGTAGCCCCTTTTAAATTTGGTATGTTTTTGGGAAATTTGTCTGGATTTGCTGGAGAAAAACAAAAAATAAAAGCAGAATTGGAGTTGGAATTTACAAAAAAGGCTTTATCAGCATTTTGGAATAATACTAATGGAGCAAGAGATTATATCTTAAAAGAACTTGATAAAGATTATAGTAAAAGACCTGGATATTATATTGGTGCGTTTATGATAGGTTTAAATATTAATGCCCCTTCCACATTTATAAAGATTGGAGAAAAAACAGTAAATTTAGCTAAGCTAAAAGTAATCATTGGACAATCAATGATATATGGTGGTAAAGCAGATATATTATTAAGTGAAATGTATGATAAATTTTTAAATTTTACATCAACACAACCAATTTTTAGATCAGAGCTAGATTTTAAAGAAAATATTGATAAAAATTTTTATAACTACCTAAATAAATATAACGATCCTTACTGTTTACTGCAATTCTACGACCCACTAGTTCTTGATTTAAATGGTGATTTTAAAATATCAACTCTGAATTTAAATAACGGAGTGTTTTTTGACCACAACAATGACAACATAGCATTTAAATCATCTTGGATTAGTAAAGATGATGGATTATTGGTATTAGATAAAAACAATAATAATCTAATAGATAATGGTAATGAATTATTTGGAAACTTTACCGAAATTAGTTCAAATTCTTATGCTTTAAACGGCTTTGAAGCCTTAAAGCTTTTAGATAGTAATAAAGACGGAGTAATTGATATAAACGATAAAGAGTTTAACAATCTTAAAGTATGGCAAGACTTAAACGAAGATGGCATAACGCAAATAAACGAGCTAAAGTCTTTAAAAGATTTAAACATAACTAGCATAAATCTAAACTATAAAGATACCAATCAAAAGCTTGATAGCGATAACACCATCACTCAAACAGCTACCTTTATCAAGGATGATAAAGAAAGCTTATTAGCTGATATTAATTTTAGCGTTAGTAGTATAGAAAGAGTATTTAAAGACAAGATAAAATATTCAGAAGAAGAATTAAATCTAGCAAATCTTAAAGGCTATGGAGTATTAAGAGATTTAAGGGACGCTGCTTGTTTAGATGAAGAATTAAAAGCATTGCTTAAAGATTATTCATCTACAAACAGCAAAGAAGAGCAATTAAACAAGCTTGATAGTCTAATTTATGCTTGGGCTAATACTAATAAAGCTTTAAACAAAGACTTTAACCTATCTAAAACCAAAGAATTTGATAGCAATAATCCTAGCAATACTGATAGTATAAGGGATTTATGGCTTACACCATCACAAGCTAGAGAATATGCTAATTTTACTATTAGCGAAAGTTTAAAAAATGAGTTTAATGAGCTTAAGCAAAAAATATCAATTATTAATTCATTTTTAGGCGTTAATAATCAAGATTTTTATATAGCTAGTTTAAATGAGTTTAACGAGCTTAGAAATAGCTTTAATAATACTTATGATAGTTTAAGAACTTATGTTTATAAGGGATTGTTATTTCAAACAAGATTAAAAGAATACTATGATGAAATAAACATTACTAGCTACGAAAACAATGGCTCGTATGAGCTTAAATTAGATTTTTCTAAAAGTATAGAAAAATTTAAGGCTATTAATGAAACAAATCCTAAAAAAGCTTTCGTTGATTTAGCTGAGTTTATAACAAGCTTTAAAGATATAAATTCTTTAAATGATTGTGTAATATTGCTAGGTGATTTTATAAAAACAATGAATAATTATACTTTAAGTGATTATTTAAAACTTTTAGATGAAGATACTATAAATGCACTATCAACTCAAACAGGAACAAGTGGTAATGATACATTAGTAGGGACAAATTTATTAAATGGTAAAGATACTTTATATGGACTTGATGGCGATGATACCTTAATCGGTGGAATTGGTGATGATACTTTAGTGGGTGGTAATGGCAATGATACTTATGTTTTTGATAAAGATTTCGGGCACGATACTATCATAAACTATAAATCAAATCTAAATGATATAGATTGTATTAAATTTAACGATGCAAGTATAAATGCCAATAATTTAAAATATGTAAGAAATTATGATGATTTAATGCTGATTAAAGATGATAATAATAGCATTAGAGTTAAAGACTTTTTTGCATATGAAGATTTAAGAAATACTATTGATGAAATCAAATTCGCTAATAATACAAGCATAAATAAGGATGAGATAATTAATAGAATTTATACACCTACAAATGGTGATGATAACTTTACAATGTTTTTTACAAATAAAGATTATGTAATAACTATGCTAGATGGCAACGATACCATAATCACACATAATGGAGATGATATTATTGATGGTGGGGATGGAGATGACATCATAAGAAGTGGAGCAGGAGCAGACATCATAAATGGTGGCAATGGTAATGATGATATTTATGCAGGAGATGGTGATGATATCATAATAGGCGGAGCAGGAGATGATATCTTGCAAGGCGGTATGGGGAATGATAAGTATATTTATAAAGGAGTTTGGGGGAAAGATACAATAATTAATCTTAGAAACGATAATGCTTATGATGAAATAATCCTAGATGTTAGCTCATCATTTGTAAAAATTACTAGAAATAATGATGATTTAATAATAAACAAGCTAAAAAGTGCTGGTTGGTTTAGAAAAGTGGTTGATGAAAGTTCATCTATAAAAGTTGTAGATTTTTTCAAAAAAGATTATGATATATCTGCTTTAGTATTACAAGATAAGACTTTAAGTGCTAATGATTTAAGACAAATGGTATTAACTCCTACTTGGGGCAATGATACTTTAATTGGAAGTGAATATAGCGATAAAATATATGGCTTATTTGGTAATGATACTTTAATTGGTGGTAAAGGAGATGATTATTTAGACGGCGGTGCTGGAAATGATACATATATCTTTAATAGAAATGATGGAAATGATTATATAAAAGATGCCTTAGGATATGATACTATTAAATTTAATGATATTAGCTTTAGTGAAGTTGTGCTTAAAAAAGATGTAGATAATCTAATCATCAAATATAACAATAATAAAGATAGCGTTACTATATTAGGTAATTTTGGGATAGGATTTAATAAGATTGAAAAATTTGTTTTTAGTGATAAAACTTTATGCTATGATGAGTTTATAAATACAGCCGCAAAAGAATTACCAAGCTATGAGGATTTGGTAAATAAAGTGATTAAACCTGATTTATCATCTTATTTAAAAAATACAGAAAGACTAATACAAGATACGAATGCTTACTCGCCTAATTCATCTGGATTTATTACATATACAGATGATAAAAACAACAATATTCAAGTATATTTATAAACTAAACGTTGATTTATATTTAATACAAAATTTAATTTAAATTATATGAAATATCATAAAATTTAAATTAGAAACTTAAAATTAAATTTAAAAATATTATTAATTGAATTTAAAATTAATCTTAATAATATTTATTACAAAAAGTAACATAATTTTAATAATTGTTTTTTAGATTTTATGGGTTTTTATTGTTTATTTGATATACTAATATTTATTAAAAAATAAAATATAACAAGTAACAAAAAGGCAATTAAATGAAAAAATATTTAATACTTTTATCCAATTGGGTTACTAACAATATCAAAGCTAGAGAATTATTTTTAATAGAATTTGATTATCTTAGTGTTGTGTTATTTCCTTTTTATTATTTAAAAATTAGTATTTATAAATTTTTGTTTATATTATTTTGTTTAAAACTTTATTTTTCTGTTGATTTAGGGCTTTTAACTAAAGCATTTTCACATAACTCAAATGATAGCTATATATTTTTCAATATCATTTTTACGATTATTCATTTTTTAATTTTACCTTGTATGTGGTTTTTTGTTGGTTTTAAAAATAGAATTTTACATAAAATTGATATTGAATATACATATGTTGGTCTTATGTTTATAAGTGCATTTATTTATTCTTTTTATTACTTGTTTTCATATTTTAATTTGTTAGTTATATCTTTAGTAATACATATTGTGTGCTATTTTTTAAGAGTTAAGACAATTTATTTATTTTTTTTAAGTATTGCTGTTTTTATTACTTACTACCTACAATTTTATAAAATATTTTTTGAAAAAGATATTTTAAATATTAATTTATTTTATATGTATTTAGCATTAGCAATAAATTATATTTATGATAAATTTATTTTTAGGAGAACAATATGCCATATTTAATATTGAAACTAACAATAATTTTATGATTTTTATATGTTGTAATATAATGAATATGTATAAAAATAAATATTAAATATAATAATATTACTAAGTTTATTAATATTATGATAAGTATTATTATAAATCAAATAAAATTATCGTATAATATAAGATATCGTATTTTTTAAATACTTTGTAATTTAAAAAATTTTTACATATAAGAATATAAATTATAGAATATATAAAGCAAATATGATGTGAAAAACCTTAATTTTTTGTATAAAGAGCTAGTAAAAAAAATAAAAAATCAATATAAATAAAAAATAAATTTTAAAATAATTAAGAGCTTTTTTTAATAATCATCAATAATTATTATCTTATTTTCTAATATCTAATTCAAATTCATAATGAATTTGAATTAAAAAAATTTTATTTGCTTATAAATCTTAGCCAAATATAGCCTAATACAGCTGATACAAAAGAAGCACTAAGTATTGCTAATTTTGCGCTATTAAATAATTCAGGATTATTTTCAAATACAAGAGTGTTTATAAAAAAGCTCATAGTAAAACCAATACCTGTTAGTATGCAAACTCCATATAATTGAACTTTATTTGATGGTAATTTAAAGCCAAATTTACTAGCAATTAAGCAAAAGCTAAAAACACCTAATTGTTTGCCTAAAAATAGACCTAAAAATACTCCAAAAAATACTGCATTAAAATCATTTAAATTAAGACCATTAATCAAAACTCCAGCATTAAATAAAGCAAATAAAGGCAATATAAAATAATTTATATAAGGTGTCAAATCGTGCATTATGTGTTCTAAAAATTCTTTATTATCTTTAGTGTTTAATGGTATAAAAAACGCACACGCCATACCAGCTAAAGTCGCATGAACTCCACTTTTAAGAACGCAAACCCAAATAAATGCACCAATAATTACATAAAGGCTTTTTATACAAATATGCAAATAATTTAATAATAGCAAAATAGCTAAACCACAAGTAGCAAGGCTAAGACTTAAAATACTTAGCTCATTTGTATAAAATAAAGCGATTATAATAATTGCAGCAACATCATCAAATATTGCAAGGCTTAGTAAAAATATTGTTAAAGATTTTGGAATTTTATTTCCAAGTAATAACAAAACCCCTAAAGCAAAAGCAATATCAGTTGCAGTTGGTATTGCAAAGCCTTGTAAAGCAAAGCTATCGTTTATATTAATTAAACTATAAATTATAGCAGGGACAATTACTCCACCAAGTGCTGCAATTAGTGGCAAACTAGCAGCTTTTATATTGCTTAATTCTCCTATTAGGATTTCTTTTTTAACTTCTAATCCAACCCAAAAGAAAAATATAGCCATAAGCCCATCATTTACCCATAAAGTAAGTGGTTTTATAAGGTTTAAATCTCCAAAAATCACACCTGCTTTATAATTAGTAATGAGTTCATAATAAGTGTTTAGATTTGAATTTTTAAGAGCTAAAGCAAGTATAGTCATAAAAATCAATAAAATTGGAGCAAAAAGCTCGTGAGTTATAATTTTTTTAAGCATAATATCTCCTTGTTAAAAATTATTTTTTAGCAAGAAAAGTTTGCAATATATTAAACAATATATATTTTTTAGAAATTTATTATAAATCTTTTAATATCTCTTCATCGCTTTTAACAACTATACCAGAACCATGAATAACACTTGGAATACAACTTGTACAAATATCTACTGGTTTATTATTTTTATGAGCTCTAATAAATACAGCATTTTCATCTTCACTGGCTCTTAAGCAACAAACATTACAAATCATTTCATTATTTAAAATCATCTTTTCTCCTTTTATTTTATATTATACAAAAAATATAATATAAAAATTGTTTTTAATCAAGTTGATTGAATTTTTAAATTTAATTCATTTTGGAACAATAAATGTGATAAAAAAATTACAAAAAATACAGGCAAAAAGAAACCTAAATAAGGGATATTGCATATTAAGTAAAATAAAAAAATGCAAGTTAGATATTTAATCTTAAATGGATTAAATGATAAAAAATCATTTTTATTTAATACAGAACTTGCTACATCGTGTATTAAAAAATTAAAAAATAAATAAAACATTACAAAAAATAATAATATAGGTGCTAATAAATTTAATACCGGTATAATATAAAAAATCATCGTAAAAAATAATAAAATTAAGAATTTAATAAATAATTTTGTTAATAACCAGCATATATAAATGAAATTCACTTCATCTAATTTGCAATAATGATAATGCTTTAAATTAATTTCTTTTACTATAAATGGTGTTAAAAATGAAACTATAATAATAGCAAAGAATACTGATAAATGTAATGTTAAAAAGCCACCACCAGCAATAGTAAAAAGCATTATTGCAATATGTAATATTTGTAATACAAATGCCCCAAGAAAAAAGTTAAAATATTCTTCATTTAAATTTATATTATTTATATAATTTATTAAATATATAAATAAAGATAAAAATAAGGTAAAACTAGCTATTAATGGAGCTAATGAAAATATCAAAAATTTAAATGTAAAAAAATCTTTTAAACTTATAAAAAAATTATTCATCTTTAAACCAATAAATAGCTTGTGAGTATATATCAGATTCATTAAAGCTTTTTATATTTAAACCTTTTATTTTATTGCTATATACTAAATAATTGCTGTATGAAGCTAAAAATATATAAGGGGGATTTAATTGAATTTGTTTTATAAATTCTTTATAATAATTTTCTTTTATTTGTGTCGCTATATTAGAATCTGTTAGTTGACTTTTTGTAGCAGTTTTTTTTGTTTCTTGATTTATCAAACTAAATAAATTTATAACTTCTTCTGTTTTAATATCATCTATTTTAAATTGCGTATCATCATTTAAGATAGATATTAAAGTTGCGGATATCCCAAAGTCTTTTAATTGTTGGATTATATTATTTGCTATATCTATATGTATTTTATTTTTTTCATTTGCATATATTTCTAATTTTAATTCATTATTGTCTTTTTTATAATAATTATTTTCTGATTTTTTATTTATATTTAATTCTATACTTTTTCTTTCTTTGTAATATCCTAGATTATTTAACAATTCTTTAGCTTTTTTTCTATCACAATCATAAAATATTTGATTTTTATAGATATTTTTATTTGTAGTATTAATCATTTCTAAATAATCGTAGTTTTGAATTAGATTTTGTTTACAAATTATTAATGACAACGCATATCTTAATTTTCTATCATCAATAGTTTTATTATTTATATTTAAAACTGCTATTTTGTTTGATTTTATTTTATCTATATTTATGTTTAAATTTAAGCTTTTTAAATACTTATAATCAATTGTCGCTATGTCTATTAAATTATTGTTTAGAGCATTTTTTATTTGAACATCATTTTGAAAAAAATGAAATATTAAACCATTGTTACTTGTTTTTATGTTTGAATTTTTATTTTGTAATAAAACTATTTGTTGATTATCTATTTGTTTTAAATAATAAGGTCCTAAGCCTATAGCATTAGTTTTAAAGTAATCTATACCTAGTTTAGCTACTGCGTTTTTTGACATTATCCCTAAAGTTAAATTATTTAGAAAATTATCATCATATTCTTTCAGTATAAATTGTATGTTGTATTTATCAATTACTTTGATTTCTTTTATGTTTTCATAATAGATTTTATATTTTGATTTAAATAAATTATTTTTTATTAAATCATATGTAAATTTAACATCTTCAGCATTAAATTCACCATAATTTACATCATCTTTTTTAAAATATATACCTTTGATTAATTGCAAATCATATTTTAGTTTATCTTTACTTATTGTGTATCTATCAACTAATACCGGTTTTAAAATTTTATTATTGTCTTTATAAAATAACCCTAAATATAGCAATTTAACTATACCATCATCTCTATTGTATATAGGGTTTAAATTTAAATCATCACTTTTTAATGCAATCTTTATTATACCATTAGCATATAAGCTTTGAAAAAATAAGAAAAATAATAATAAAATTTTATTCATTAAAATCCTTAAATAGCAAGATAAAACTTGCTATTTTTTGATTAGAAATTAGCTTTAATTTGTTCTACCCAGTTTGCAATTCTTTCGTCTGTTAAATCTTCTTGATTGTCATTATCTAATGCAAGACCAACGAATTTACCATCAACTACAGCTTCTGAATCTTCAAAATCATAACCATCAGTTGATACTTCACCAACTAAATTTGCACCAGCTTCTTTTAATGCTGTAGCTAATTTTCCCATAGCACCACAGAAAGTATCTGAATAGCTTGAACTATCACCCATACCAAATACAGCTACTGTTTTACCACTTAAATTTAAACCACTGAAGTCAAAACTTTCCCAATCGTCTTGTAAATCACCGCTTCCCCAAGTTGAAGTTCCACAAACTAATTTATCAAAACTATTTAGTTTATCAGCATCAACATCAGCGATATTTAATAACTCAGCACCTAAAGCTTCAGCTATTTTTTCTGCTGCACCTTCTGTATTTCCCATAGCACTTCCGAACACTACTGCTACTGACATAATTTTCTCCTTAATTTTGAAATGAACTGTAATTCTACCATTTAGTTTTATTGTTAATCATTAACCAAATATATGAAAGAAAAAAAATACCTAAAAATATTTTAAAAATAACTAATCGTTTTTTTTTTTTTAATATCTTAACTTGAATTATTATTAAACTTATTTTTTAATTAGGAGGTTTTATGAAAACTAAAGATAGAAGAGACTTTTTAAAGTTTTCTGGCTTAGTGTATGGCTCTATTTTAATGCCTAATATTGCTTTATCTAATAGTATAGATATTGATAATATAAAATGGGATGAATATTATGATGCAATAGTAATTGGAAGTGGTTTTGCAGGAAGTGCAGCTATGCTAAGTCTTTTGGATAATGGTATTAAAAATGTTGTTATGATTGATAAAATGCCTTATTTAGGTGGCAACTCGGCTTATTCAGGTGGTTCAATGGCTGTTGCTGGCTCAAAATTACAAGCTAGAGATGGAATAGTTGATGATATTAATCTACACATACAAGATACATTAAAAAGTGGTAAGAATTTAAATGATTTAGAATTAGTAAATATTATGATAAATGATGGAGTAAAAACTCTTGATTGGCTTATAGATAATGGAGTTAATTTTAAGTGGGTTAGCAGAAGTGGTGGTCATAGCGTTCCACGCTCTCATTCAGCAGGTGCAGGTAGTTATATTACAAGACCATTACAAGAACAAATTCTTAATAGAGGCGGTAAGATTTTAACAAGAGTTATAATGGATGATATTTTATATGATAAAAATCATAAAGTTGTTGGAATTAAAGTAAGAGAAAAATATCAATTTAACTTTGAGCGTGGATATGAAGAAAAAAACAATGAAAGTGGAATTACTAAATATTATAGAACCTTTGGTGGTATTATCTTAGCTACTGGTGGTTGGGGAGCTGATTTAAAATTTAGACAAATATTTGACTCTAGTTTAAGAGATGATGTATTAACCACAAATCATTTAGGAGCTACTGGCTACACAGCACAAAAACTAATAAATGATAATGTTAAATTCATAGATATGCAATATATTCAAAGTATGCACGTAACAAGTCAAGATGAAGGCGGTTTTGGATTTGCTTATAGATGGATTACTAGGGCTTATGCTTATGGAATGATGGTAAATCCTAAAACAGGAAAAAGATTTGTAAATGAAATTACGGATAGAAAACAAGGTAGCGATGCAATATTAGCTATGAATGAAAAAGGTTTGAATCCACCTGTTTTAATTATGGATATAAATGGCACTAAAACGGTTGATATAGAAGATTTAAATAGGGGCTTATTGGTTGGTGCTGTAAAACAATTTGAAACAATGGATGAATTAATAGCTCATTATAATATCAATAAAGAGCCTTTCTTAGAGCAGTTAAAAAGATACAATGAATATGTTGAACTTGCTTCAAAAGATAAAAATTATAAAGACCCAGAATTTAATCGCAATTTTTCAGATTACAAAGGAAAGTATATAAAAATAGAACAAGCTCCATTTTTTGCTGCAAGACCTGGACCAAAAGTTCATCATTGTATGGGTGGAGTAAAAACCAATAAAGATTGTGAAGTATATGATAATGATATGCAATTAATTCAAGGTTTGTATGCGTGTGGAGAAATTACTGGCGGAAGACACGGATACAATAGATTGGGTTCTAATGCGGTTTTAGATTGCTTAGTTTATGGAAAAAGAGCTGGAAATACTCTAGCAAAAAATTATAATTTATTAAGGGGTTAGCAATGAGATTTATTAGCATTATATGCTTATTTGCCTGTTTTTTATTTGCAAATGAAAATGTATTAAAGGATTCGTTAGGAAAAGTAAATGTAGATTTTAGTGAAAAAGCCTATGAAGTTAAAGGAATTCATAAAAAATTAAATCTTAAGTGTAATGATTGCCACCTAGAAGCACAAGAGAAAGATTATTCATCAGCTATGCTAAATAGTTGTATAAAATGCCACGGGGATTATTCAAAATTAGCAGAATATACTGCAGGTTACGGACATAATAACAATGTTCATCAAAGCCCACATTATGATAAATTAGACTGCGATAATTGTCATAAAACTCATAAGCCATCTGTTAATATGTGTGCTAGATGCCATAGCCAAGAAATCTTAAAAAATTTAAAAGTAAAATAAAGGAGAATACATGAAAAATAAAATAGCTTTTACTTGTATGATAGTAATCATAACTCTTGTTTTAGTATTCTTAGGAGAAAAAATTGTTCATGTAACAGGCAAATATCCGTTTTGTGGGAGTTGCCATTCTTGGGATGGACCTATAGCAATCACAAATGTTAATGATGATATACACGGGGCTAAAAATCCTAAAGGAGTGGTAGTTAATTGTGCTGATTGTCATTTACCACACGATAATTTGGCAAAATACTTATTGACTAAAGCTAAAAACGGAATAGCAGAAGGCTTTACAACTTTAACAAAAGACCCAACTAAAAAAGATTGGCTAGCAAATAGAGAACACGCTAGAAAAAATTATACTTTTGATAGCTCTTGTCTAAAATGCCACGAAAATGCTTTCGTAAAAGACAATGAAAGCACATTACCAATCCATCTTACTTATCTAAGCTTTAAAGGTAGTGCTGATGAGATGAAATGCACCGATTGTCATAAACATGTAGGGCATAAAGATTTAGCACAAACTTTATATGATTTAAAGGACACAACTCCACATAGTTGGGAAGATTGGGAAAAACAAAGAGCTAATAAAAATAATTAATTTAAATTTAGGATTTAAAATGAAATTTTAGATCCTAAAATTTATAAAATTTTGTATACAATTTATTATTTTTTGTTAATATTAAAAATCACATCAAAATAATGGAACTTTAATGCAAAATATAAGAAATTTTTCAATAATAGCACATATAGACCATGGTAAAAGCACTTTAGCAGATTGTTTAATCACAACTTGCAATGCTATAGAGCAACGCAAAATGAGTAAGCAAGTAATGGATACTATGGATATAGAAAAAGAGCGTGGAATTACTATAAAAGCTCAATCAGTTAGATTAAATTATACTTATAATAAAGAAAATTATATTTTAAATCTTATTGACACCCCAGGTCATGTGGATTTTTCGTATGAAGTTAGTAGAAGTTTAGCAAGTTGCGAAGGGGCATTATTAGTAGTTGATGCTTCACAAGGCGTTCAAGCACAAACAATTGCGAATGTTTATATGGCAATTGAGCATGATTTAGAAATAATTCCTGTAATTAATAAAATTGACCTACCCGCAGCAAATCCTGCAAAAGTAAAGGCTGAAATTGAGCATATAATAGGAATTGATTGTTCTAATGCAATAGAAGTTAGTGCAAAAGCTGGGATAGGAATTGCTGAATTATTACAAGCAATTTGTGAGAGAATTCCTGCACCAAAAAGTAATCAAAATAAGCTAAAAGCATTAATTTATGATAGCTGGTTTGATAGCTATTTAGGGGCTTTAGCTTTAGTTAGAGTAAGGGATGGAGAGATTAATAAAAACGATGAAATATATTTAATGCACGAAGGCGTAAAGCATAATGTATTAGATTTACGCTATCCACACCCACTAAATCCAATGCCAACAAATACAATTAAAGCAGGAGAAGTTGGTATCGTCGTATTAGGATTAAAAGACATAGCACAAATTAGCGTAGGAGATACAATAACCCTAGCAAAAGATAAAGCAACAGAGCCAATTGAAGGTTTTGCTAAAGCAAAAGCCTTTGTATTTGCAGGGATTTATCCGATTGAAACTGATAAATTTGAAGATTTAAGAGATGCTTTAGATAAATTAAAACTAAATGATAGCTCAATCTCATACGAGCCAGAAACTTCACTTGCTTTAGGTTTTGGTTTTAGGGTTGGCTTTTTAGGTTTATTGCATATGGAAGTTATAAAAGAACGCTTAGAGCGTGAGTTTAATTTGGATCTAATAGCAACCGCTCCTAGCGTTACTTATGAAGTTAATTTAACCGATGGAAGCGTATTAAATATCCAAAACCCAAGCGACTTACCACCTATAAATAAAATAGACCACATAAAAGAGCCTTATGTAAAAGCTACTATAATAACTCCTAGCGAGTTTTTAGGGAATTTAATTACTCTTTTAAATAATCGCCGTGCAATACAAACAAAAATGGATTATATAACAGAAAATAGAGTATTGCTTGAATACGATATACCTATGAATGAGATTATTATGGACTTTTATGATAAATTAAAATCACTTACTCGTGGATATGCTAGTTTTGATTATGAATTTTGTGATTATAGAGTGGGAGATTTAGTAAAGCTTGATATAAAAGTGGCAGGAGAAGCGGTTGATGCGTTAAGTATTATCGTGCCAAATCAAAAGGCTTTAAGCAAAGGTAGAGATTTAGTAAAAGCTATGAAAGATATTGTGCCTAGACAATTATTTGAAGTAGCAATTCAAGCAAGTATAGGCAATAAAATCATAGCTCGTGAAAATGTAAAATCAATGGGTAAAAATGTTACTGCTAAATGCTACGGCGGGGATATTACTAGAAAAAGAAAGCTACTTGAAAAGCAAAAAGAAGGTAAAAAGCGTATGAAAGCAATAGGTAAAGTATCTTTACCACAAGAAGCATTTTTAAGTATTTTAAAGATTGATTAAACTTTCTTAAATTATAAATTAAATTATAAATTTAATTTATAATATTTTTCATATTAATAAATTGTTATTTTAACATTTATTATTTTTTATTAAAATATTTATTCTAATAAAAAATGAATTCTTAAATTAAATAGTTTTATAGATGAGGTTTTGATGAATATTAAAGAAGTAAAAAGTTTTAGTAAAAGTATAGAAATTCTTAATAAATATAAACATAAATTAACTAATGAACAATTTGAAAGAATCTTTTCAACTATAAGTTCACATGCAATAGAAAATCAATTTGCAAACGAACAAAATATTTTAGATTTAATTGCACTTGAAACAGAAGAATTAGATGTTGATGAATTAATAAAAATTATTAAAAAAAGGTGTGATTATGAGTGATTATTTTGAAGAACTTATTACAAAAAATAAATTAGGCATAAGTGATTATAAAAAATTTGAAAATGCATCAAAAAATTTAACAATTATAAGAGCACATACTTTAATTAAAAATCCTATTAAAGGAAAATTTGATTATAAACATTTAAAAGCTATTCACAAACATATTTTTCAAGATGTTTTTAGTTGGGCTGGTAAAGATAGATATGAATTAGGCTTATATTCTGCTATGTTTAAGGGCAATAGTATGTTTTGTGCTGGTAAATTTATACCTAGTGAAGCTAATAGAATTTTTAATAATTTAGCTAAAAAAAATTATTTTATGGATATTAAAAATATAGATGACTTTGCTGTTAATTTAGCTGAATTTTTAGGTGATTTAAATGCTTTACATCCATTTAGAGAAGGCAATGGTAGAACTGAAAGAATTTTTGTAAATGAACTTGCAAAAAATGCTGGATTTAAATTAGATTTAGGTCTTATTAGTCAAAAAGATACTATTGATGCTAGTATAAAAGCTATGGATTGTGATTTTTCTTTATATGAAAATTTAATTAAGGCTATGTTAAAGGAAAATATCTATTAGATTGTAAAAAAATAGAAAAATGGCGACATTTATGGAAAAAGAAGTTTTAAATTAAATTTTTATATTAGGTGGTAATGTTAGGAGAATATGAGTTTTATAAAAATAAAAACGTGTAATTTATATAGAAATGATAAAAGATATACGAAAAATAGATTATTAAGATTTAAATTTTGAAAAAGTAATGCAAAAAATTAAATAAATTAAAGCCTTATATAAAGAAATACTAGAATTTAAATATTATATTAAAACACGAAATTTAGAATTTATTGAAAAGTCAAAAAGGAGAAAAAATGAAAAATTATCAAGAATCAAATTCATTAAAAGAGAGCTTAGAAATTTTAAAAAGATATAAAAACGATGTGAGTAAAGAAGCTTATGAAAATATAAAATCTACCATTTGTTCTCACGCAATAGAAGATATTTATGCAGATGAGTTAAGTATTATTGTGATGGTAAAAAAATATAATAAAAATCTAACAACCGATGAAGTTTTAGCCGAATACAAAGAAAAAGGTTATGTTGATTATGAAAGAAAATAAATTAAGTTTTGAAGAACTTGTAACTAAGAATAAATTAGGTATAGAATATATTAAAGAATTTGATAAAGCTTCAAGAATTTATACTCTAGCTAGAGCAGAAGAATTAAAAACAAATCCCATTAAAGGCAATTTTGATTATGAGCATTTAAAAGCTATTCATAAACATATTTTTCAAGATGTATTTAGCTGGGCTGGTCTTGATAGAGATGATTTAGGTTTAAAAAATGAATTTAAAAAATTAGCACCTAATGGAACTTATAGTGAATTTGTCCCTGGAATTTATTTAAAAGATACTGCTAAACAAATATTTGATTTTTTAAAAGAAGATAATTATCTTAAAGATTGTAAAAATATTGATGAATTTGCAAGTGCTTTAAGTGAGGTTTATAGAAATATTGATTATTTACACCCATTTAGAGAAGGTAACGGAAGAACTGAGAGAATATTTTTAAATCAATTAGCGCAAAATGCAGGATATAAACTTGATTTAGGTTTGATTGATAAAGATAAATTAATTCAAGCTTCAGCGATGGCAAATCAATGTAATTTAGTGAAATTAAAAACTATTATTTTAAAAAACCTTAAAAGTTTTAAAGAAAATAATAAGGAAAAGTAATGGCAACAATTATGGAAAAAGATGTTTTATTAGAATATGCAAGTTTTGGGTATTTAATTGATGATGAGACTCTAGATGGAGAGCAAGATTTAATTAAAATGCACGAAATAAAAGAATATTTATATGATACAAATTATGCAGATATAGATTACGAAAGCACCAAAGAACAAATAAAAAAATTAAGGCAAAAATATGAAAATTGATGAAAAAATATTTAATAAGATATGGAAAAAAGAATGTGCCAAATTTAATGCAATATCTACAGATAATCCTAAAGCATTTGTTTTAGGTGGTCAGCCAGGTGCAGGTAAATCAAACTTAATAGAAACCGTAAGAAAAGAATTGAATAAAAATGTTATCGTAATAAATGGAGATGATTATAGAAAATATCATCCAGATTATGCTAATTTACAAGCTATTTATGGCAAAGATTCGCCTAAACACACTGCTACATTTGCAGGAATGATTACTGAAATGATTTTAGATAAAGCTATCAAAAATAAATTAAATATAGTAATTGAAGGAACTTTTAGAACCACTACTACACCAATTAAAACACTACAATTATTTAAAGATAATGGTTATAACACAAATGTATTAATTCAAACTTGCCATAAAGATATTAGTTGGCAATCTTGCCTTGAAAGATATGAAAAAATGTTAGAAACAAATCCAGCTGAAGCTAGATTTACAGATAAGGTCCATCATGATTTAGTGGCTAATTGTTTAGCTAATAATATTAAAGAGGTTTATGATTCTAATTTAGTTGATGATATGAGAATTTATATAAGAATAAATAATTTTAATAAAGAATTAAATATTGATAATAGTCTTAGTTTTAATGTAGATATTTTAAATAGTTACATAAATTAAATTTAAAAAAATATCAAACATAAAAAAATCATATTCTTTAACTTATAAATAATGCTATTTCATCACTTAGTAAATAATTATTATTATAAAATCTATTATTTATTATTTTAATCAAGCCATCATTTTCTAGTATTTTTAATTTATTAATATCTACTAAATTTATATCAACTCCAACGCTACTTCTTAATCCTAAAAAAATTTTTTCAAATTTATTATCATCTAAACTAAGCGTTTCGCATATTCTTTTAGTAGGATTTTTTATATATTCAATTAAATCATTGCTAGCATAAAATCTTTTAAGTTCTGTAGTCCCAACGCTACTAAGTCCTAATCCTATATAATTTTCTTTATTCCAATATGCTTTATTGTGATTACATTCATATTTAATATTTGTAGCAAAATTACTAATTTCATATGCTTTTAAACCAAGATTATTAAGTTCATTATAAAAATAGCAATTTAATTCATCATTTTTTTGTAAAAATTCAGTTTTATTAGCAAATGGCGTATTATTTTCTAATATTAAAGTATAAGCACTTAAGTGATTTATATTTAAATTTTTTATAACACTTAATTCATCATCAAGCATTTTTTTATCATCTAAAAATGTTCCATAGATAATATCAATACTAAAATTTATACCTATTTTTTTTAGCATCATTATTTTCTCTATTGCGATTTTGCTAGTATGAGCTCTATTTAAAAAAAGTAATTTTTTATCATTAAAACTTTGCACTCCTAAGCTTATGCGATTTACACCATAATCTAACATATTCTGTATCCATTCATAAGTTAGCGAATTAGGATTTGCTTCTATGCTTATTTCAGTTTCATTATCTATGTAATTTTTAAATTTATCAAAAATATTTTTATAGTATTTTGCATTAATTAAACTTGGCGTACCTCCACCAAAATATATACTTTTTATGTTATTTTTTAATGGTAAAAAACGCTCTAAATCTAAATTTAATGCTTCAAAATATTTAATTACATTAGATTGATTTGTAACACTTGCAAATGAACAATAAGAACATTTACTAACGCAAAATGGTATATGAATATAAAATCTCATTTAAACTTCTTAATTTTTGATTGTTTTCGTATATAAGTTTATTTTATATAAGTTAAAAATTACCTTTAATTAAATTTTTCTTATTAGTATCCACTAAAAATATTTAGGTTGAATATTGATGGAGAAGAAATTTAGAAAAAATGTTGCGGCGATAGTTTTATCTCAAGATTATCCATTTTCGTGTAAAATTTTAGTAGCTTTGAGAATGGATATTGAGGTTTGGCAATTTCCGCAAGGTGGTATAGACGATGGAGAAACTCCTAAAGAAGCATTATTCAGAGAATTAGAAGAAGAACTAGGAACTAATTGTTTTGAGTTAATAGCTGAGTACCCTGAATGGCTTAGTTATGAGTTTCCAACTGATGCTGTTAAGAAAAAATATAATTTTGATGGACAAATTCAAAAGTATTTTTTAGTTAAAATTAAAGAAAATAATGCTATTAATTTAAACACAGCTGAACCTGAGTTTAAAGAGTGTTTTTTTGTTGATTATAAAGATATAAATTCTTATATAAATCATTTTAAAAAACCAATTTATACAAAGGTTTTAAAATATTTTCAAAAAGAAGGGTTTTTAGGATGTTAGTGGTTCAAAAATATGGTGGTACAAGCGTTGGTAATTTAGAACGTATAGAAAATGTTGCAAATAGAGTTATCAAATCTCGTAAAATTTATAAGGATATGGTTATAGTTGTTTCTGCTATGAGTGGAAGGACAAATCAATTAATAGATAATGCTAATTTTTATTCAAGTTGTCCTAATAAAAAAGAAATGGATATGCTTCTTTCAGTTGGCGAGAGAGAAACAGCAGCACTTTTAGCTATAGCTTTAATATCTAAAGGATATGATGCTGTATCTTTAAGTGGAAAAGAAGCTGGTCTTTTAACTACTGATGATTATACGAATGCTAAAATTATTAGTATTGATACTGATAGAATTAAAAATGAATTAGAAAAAGGAAAAATCGTAGTAATAGCTGGTTTTCAAGGATTTGCAGCGAATGGAAATACTACTACACTTGGCCGTGGTGGCAGTGATTTAAGTGCTGTTGCATTTGCTGGAGCATTAGGTGCTGATTTATGTGAAATTTATACAGATGTTGATGGAGTTTATACTACAGATCCTAGAATTGAGCCTAAAGCTAGAAAATTAGATAAAATTTCTTATGAAGAAATGTTAGAACTTGCTAGTTTAGGAGCTAAAGTTTTACAAAATAGAAGCGTTGAATTAGCAAAAAAATTAAATGTAAAATTAGTTACTAGAAGTAGCTTTAATGAAAATGAAGGAACAATAATTACAAGTGAGGAAAAAATGGAACAAGCATTAGTTAGTGGAATAGCGTTAGATAAAAATCAAGCAAGAATTACTTTAAGACAAGTAGAAGATAAACCTGGCATTGCAGCTAGTATTTTTACAACCTTAGCTAAAAAAGATATAAATGTAGATATGATTATTCAAAATGCAGGATACGATGGAACTACAAATATAGGTTTTACAGTTCCACAAAGTGAGTTGAATAATGCTGAATGTGCTATGAGAGAATTATTAGGTAATAATGCGATTATTACAACTGATAGTGAGATTGTAAAGGTTTCTGTTGTTGGAGTTGGAATGAAAACTCATTCTGGCGTTGCTAGTGCAGCATTTGAAGCGTTAGCAAAGGAAGGAATTAACATAGAAATGATTTCAACTAGTGAGATTAAAATTTCTATGGTAGTTAGTTCAAAATACGCTGAACTTGCCGTAAGAACGCTACATAAAGTTTATAATTTGGATAAATAATGCAAGATTCTTCAAATTTCATAAAAGATTTTATTGATAAACAGGGTTTATTTTATAACTGGCTTGATAGTAGACGGTTTGAAATAGGTCCTTTTTTAATGACTAGGCTTAGTTTTTTATTAGATGGCAAGTCATTTATAGTCATTACTGATGATGAAAGAATATGGTTTGAAGAATATTTTTTAAATTTAGTAAATTCAAAAAGCACCAGACCTTTGGTGCCTTTTTTTAGTTTAAAGGGCTTTAAGCTTGATAATTACGATAAAAATGAAGATTTATTAGATGATTTATTAAACATTGCTTTTCCTGATGGCTATGTATATTTTTATGTTGGAAAAGATAATTCAAAAATGGCTAAACTTGCAAAAAGTAAGGATAATTCTTTATTGTTTATTTTTGATGAAGAATATGATAATTCTTTTTGCATTAAGTCAAATGATGAGCATAAGGATATAAAATTAATAACAATAGCACAATTAATAAATGTATGTATTGATGGTATAATATTTTCTAGGGTTAAAATTTGAATAGCGAAATTATAATTACGCAAGATTATGATTCTTATATTAAAGATTTGTATGAGAATAATAGAATTTGCAAGGTTTATCAAGGTGATGAATTTTTATTAGAAAATGCTAGAGATATTATGCAAAATGCATATTTGATGGAAGAGCATGATAAAATTTTTGTTTTAGCGTACAAAGATTATAGTGTTCAAGCACAAAATTATATGTTAAAATTGTTAGAAGAGCCACCAGTCGGTGTTTATTTTAAAATTTTGGTTTATTCTAAAAATATTTTATTACCTACTATAAAATCTAGATTAATATCTAAAAAATTATATAGTAATAAAATTGATTTAATATTAAATTTAAATTTACATACAATTACTTTAATTGAAATATCTGAACTTAAATTAGATTATTCTCCTAGTGATTTTGTAGTATTATTATTTAAAGAGTGTATTAAACAAAATATTAGATTAAGTACTACCTTGCTTGATGAATTTTATAAATGTTATGAATTGGGTAAATTAAATTTGAATATTAAGGTTATAGCTATTAGATTATTGTTAGGGATAATACGTGAAAGAAGCTGAATTTTTTATTGTAGATAAAGATGATGCAATAAATATTAATGCTACACCATATGCTGAGGATAGATTTTTTAAAAAGACTAACCAGCATTATATTTATATAAAAAACATAAGTGCAGTTGCTGCTAATATTTTAAAACAAGATGCAATTAGTGTTGGTGCTAATGTTTTAAATCATAAGAATGCTATTTTGGGTAATAGTAAAAACGATAGTATTTTAGAGATTAATGATGTAAATATAAAAGATTTATCAGATAAACTTAAATTACAGCAATTTTCATGTAATAGATTAAGTAATTTTTTAGATAGATTAAAAATAAATAAAAAATACCCAAAAATAATGGCTATTATGAATATAAATAATGATAGTTTTTATGAAAATTCTAGAATTAAAATAGATGATTTTTTAACAAAAACTTATGATTTTATAGAAAATGGTGCAAGTATTATTGATATAGGAGCTATGAGTTCAAGACCAAATTCAAAATATTTAGGTGAAAATATAGAATTTGATAGATTAAAACCTATTTTTAAAATTATAAAAGAAAATAACTTATGTGATAAAATAGATTTTAGTCTTGATAGTTTTAGTGAAAAATGTCTTAAAAATGCACTTGATTTAGGCTTTAAATATATAAATGATATTAGCGCAAATACATCTTTATCAAATTTAGCTATTCAATATGATGCAACATATATTTTAATGCATTCTAAAAATAATTATATAGAAAATTATGTTAATTCTAACTGTATTACTTCAAATTATAATAATGATAAATTTGTTATTTTAAATGAAGTTTATAATTTTTTTAAAACAAAATTACAAGAGATTAGTAGCAAGGTAATAATAGATTTTGGTATAGGATTTGGTAAAAATGAATTTGAAAACTTGGTTTTAATAAAATATTTAAATCATTTTAAAACATTAGGCAAAGAAATTTTATTAGCTGCTTCAAATAAAAGATGTTTTGCAAATGAAAGAGAATTATTAAGTTTAATAGCACATGCTAAAAGTGGTGCTGATTACATTAGAGTTCATGATGTTAAAAAACAATCAGAACTTTTAAAATATTTAAAAAAAATGGATGAAATATGAATGAATATTTAGAAAATATCAAATTAGCAAATACTTGGGCAAAAGCATATTATTTAGGTGAAAATTCATTAGCTAGTGATGCTGAATATGATGCACTTATAAAAAAAATAAAAGAATACGAAAAAGAAAACCCAGATAATATAAGTTTAAAATCTCCTACTCAAAGAGTTTTTCCTATAAGTCAAACTTTAATAAATGATGGTTTTAAAAAAGTAGCTCATATAGAAAAAATGTATTCTATGGAAGATGTTTTTAGTGAAGAAGAATTAAAAGCTTGGATAAAAAGAAATAAATTTGAAAATGAAGATTTTTTTATAGAGCCTAAATTTGATGGTGCAAGTTTAAATTTACTTTATGAAAATGGAGAATTAGCACTTGCATTAACTCGTGGTGATGGTGAAGTTGGTGATGATATTACAATAAATGTTATGCAAATTGATAGTATTCCAAAAAAAATAAATTACTATCATAAAATAGAAATTCGTGGAGAAATATTAATTTTAAAAGATGATTTTTTAAAATTAAATGAATTGAAGTTAAAAAATAATGAAAATCCATTTTCTAATCCTAGAAATGCCGCTAGTGGTTCATTGAGATTAAAAGAGCCTAATGAAGTATCAAAACGAAATTTACAGTTTTATCCCCATGGTATAGGTTATAATGAACTAACTTACAAAACACATAGTGAAGCGATGGAATTTGTTAGAAGTTTAGGTTTTAATAAAGATGATTTTTGCAAAGTTGTAAGAGCGAATGATTTACAAACTGAATATGATTTTTTGCAAAAAGAAAGAGATAAAAAACCAATGATGTTAGATGGTTTTGTGTTAAGAGTAAATGACCTAAGTAAATGCACTGATTTTACAAGTAAATTTCCTAAATTTATGGCTGCTTATAAATTTGCAGCTTATGAACAAATTACTAAATTATTGGCGGTTAATTATCAAGTAGGAAGAACTGGGGTAATTACTCCAGTTGGAGTTTTAGAACCTGTAAATATTGATGGAGCTATTGTAAAATCCGTAACTTTACATAATTATGATGAAATTACTAGACTTGAGTTAATGATAAATGATAATGTCAGCATTATAAGAAGTGGTGATGTTATTCCAAAATTAACTAGAGTTTTTAAAGATAGAAGAAATGGAAGTGAAATTTACATTAAAAAACCGAGTGTATGTCCTTCTTGTGGTGAAAATTTATTTTATGAAGATATTATGATTAAATGTGTCAATCTTAATTGTAAGGCAAAAATGTTAAATCAACTTATATATTTTGCTAGTAAAAAGTGTTTAAATATAGATGGGTTGGGTGATAAAATAATTGAACTTTTGTTTAATGAAGGCAAAATTAGTACATTTGAATGTATTTATGAATTGACAGCAGTTGATTTTATAGGACTTGCTGGTTTTGCTGATAAGAAAATTAGTAATATTTTAAATTCTATTGAAAAATCAAAAGAATGTGAATTAAGTAGTTTTATTAATGCGTTAGGAATTGAACATATTGGAGAAGTTGCAGCAAAAAAAATAGCTAATGAATTTGCTTATGAGTGGTATTTAAAAACTGAAGATGAATATCTAAAAATAGATGGATTTGGTGAGCAAATGGCTAAATCAGTAGTAAAATTTAGTGCTATTAATAAAAATTTGATAGAAAAATTTTATAAAATTTTAAATTTAAAAAACACTAATATTAAATCAAGTGATAGTTTGTTAGGTAAAATTTTTGTAATTACTGGTACTTTAAGCAAACCAAGAGATTATTATGAAGAGATAATTATTAAAAATGGTGGCAAAACAAGCTCTAGCGTTAGTAAGAAAACTTCTTATTTATTATGTGGAAGTGATGCTGGTAGTAAATTAAGTAAAGCTAAAGAATTAGGTATTTTAATAATTAATGAAGAGGAATTTCATAAGCTTTATGAGAGCTGATATTTTTGTATCAAATAATCTTAAGATTAGCAGAAATAAAGCCGCAGAAATGTTAAAAAAAGGCTTGATTTTAATTAATGATAAAATAAAAAAACCAAGCGATGATGTAAATATAGATAGTATTTGTAAAGTAATTGATGATATTTATGTAAGTAGAGCAGCTTATAAATTAAAAGGTTTTTTTGATGATTTTAATTTAGATATAAGTAATTTTGATTGTCTTGATGCAGGTTCAAGCACTGGTGGTTTTACTCAAATTTTACTTAGTAAAAATGTAAAAAGTATAACTTGTGTAGATGTTGGCAATAATCAATTACATATTAGCTTAAGAAATATTGACAAAATAAAAATATATGAAAATACTGATATTAGAGAATTTAATGTAGGAACATATGATTTGGTTGTTAGTGATTTAAGTTTTATATCAACTAAAATTATAATGAAAGATTTAATAAGGCTTAGTAAAAATTATATAATAGTTCTTTTTAAACCACAATTTGAAGTAGGTAAAAATGTAAAACGAAATAAAAAAGGCGTAGTAATTGATGAAAAAGCTATAAAAAATGCTTGTTTAGAATATGAAAAAGAAATGGCGAAACTTGGATTAATTTTAGAAAAAAAAACAATTTCAACCTTGAGTGGTAAAGAGGGGAATTATGAATATTTTTACGCTTTTAGAAAATAATTTTATCAAAGCTAGTGAAAATGAATTAAATAGTGTTACTAGTATTGCGATAGGGTGTTTTGATGCTTTGCATTTGGGTCATTTTAAACTCATAGAAAGATTAGATGAAAACGGAGCCTTGCTTGTAGTTTATAAAAAAAATTTTGGTGAAATAACACCACCTTTTTTAAAAGAAAAAATAGCTAAAAGAAAAATTTTTTTTGTTATTTTAGATGAGATTAAAGAAATTGATGCATATACTTTTGCAAATAATTTAAGGCGTTCTTTTATAAGACTTAAATATTTTGTAGCTGGATATGATTTTAGATTTGGAAATAATAGACAAGCACATGCTAATGAATTACAAAATTATAGCGGAATTCCTTGCATTGTAGTTGATGAATTTAGATTAGATGGTCTTAGTATTCATTCAAGTGGTATTAAAAATTATTTAAGAAATGGAGAATTAAATACAGCAATTAAGCTTTTAGGAAGACCTTATGAGATTATAGGAAAACAAATTAAAGGGCAAGGTTTAGGCTCTAAATTTTTTGTTCCAACAATTAATATAGATTATAAAGATTATTTTTTACCAAAGGAAGGTGTATATTTTGCTAAAATATTTTTAGATGATAAAGAATTTTACGGAGCAGTATTTATAGGAAAGCGTTCAACTGATGATAAAATAGCTGTAGAAGTAAATATATTAAATAATTTTTATGATTTTAAATTTCAACAAATTACCATTCGTTTTTTAGAATTTTTTAGAGAAAATAAAAGATTTGATAATTTTAACGAATTAAAAATACAAATTGATGATGATATAAAAAAACTTACATTGAGGGCTAAAAATGAAAGATGAAATTTTTTCACAAAATATTATAAAACAATTTGAATTTGATGATAAAGTTGTTCGTGTTTTTGATGATATGGTAACACGAAGTATTCCTTATTATATACAAAATCAAGAGTTAATTTTTAGTATTTTAAGTAAAGTTTTGCCAGAAAAAGCAAAGATTTTAGACTTAGGATGTTCAACTGCAAATACATTGCTTATGTTATCACAAAGAAATGATTTTCAATTATTTGGGCTTGATAATTCAGTGGAAATGATAAAAAAGGCTACACAAAAAGCGAATGATTTGGGTGTAAAAATAAATTTTATAAATGAAAAAATTGAAAATATTTTAAATTTAGACGGAAAATTTGATGCTATAATTTGCTCTTATACACTTCATTTTATAAGACCTCTTTTAAGACAAGATTTGCTTAATAAAATTTATGAAAAATTAAATGAAAATGGCATTTTTATTTTATGTGAAAAAGTTCTTTATGAAGATAAAATTTTACAAAAAAATATAATAGATATTTATGAAAATTATAAAGAAACTCAAGGATATTCAAGATATGAAATAGCTCAAAAAAGAGCCGCACTTGAAAATGTCTTAATTCCATTTACATATGATGAAAATATTAATATATTGAAAAATGCTGGTTTTGCAAAAATAGATTGTTTTTTTAGATGGATAAATTTTTGTTCTTTAATAGCTTTTAAATAAATATTTGTTTCAAAAAGTTACATAGTTATTAAAATTTATTAAAAATACTTGACAAAAAAAGAATTTTATGTTTAAAATCACGGAATATAATTTTAAAGGATATTATTATGATGATGCAGATGCAATAGCGTCTGGCTTAAAAACTTTCTTTTTTAGCTGGACGCAAATAAAAAATACAAAGCAAGCAGCTAAAAAGAAAGATAAAATATTTTGCTTACTTCATATTCAAACAAAGATTTTATTTTTCTTTAAATTTGTTTTTAAGGAATATTATGATTGAAATTAAAAATTTAAAGAAGTTTTATGGTGAAAATTGTGTAATAAACGATGTCAGTTTAAATATCAAAAAAGGTGAAATTTTTGCTATAGTTGGACATAGTGGTGCTGGAAAAAGCACGCTTTTAAGATGTATTAATGCATTAGAAAAATACCAAGAAGGCTCTCTTAAGGTTTTTGGAAAAGAAATTAATGCTTTAAAAGAAAGCGAGTTAAGAGAGTTAAGAACTGAAGTTGGGATGATTTTTCAACATTTTGCATTAATGAATAGAAAAACAGCTTATGAAAATATAGCTATGCCTTTAATTTTACATAAGAAAGAAAATATTGATAAAAGAGTAAAAGAATTATTAAATTTAGTAGGTCTTAGCGAAAAAGCTAATTCATATCCAGCAAATTTAAGTGGTGGTCAAAAGCAAAGGGTAGCTATAGCAAGAGCGTTAGCACTTAATCCTAAAATTTTATTAAGTGATGAGGCTACCAGTGCACTTGATCCAGCTACAACTAATCAGATTTTAGATTTATTAAAGCAAATTAATAATGATTTAGGAATTAGTATAGTTTTAGTAACTCATGAAATGGAGGCAGTAAAAAGAATAGCACAAAATGCATGTTTGCTTGAAGCTGGACAAATAATAGGTCAGGGTAGTATAACAGATATTTTTCAAAGACCAACTAAAAAAATGAGAGAATTTTTAAGTGAAGATGAAGTTGTTCCTGAAAGCGGTTTAAATATTCGCCTTATTTTTCCTAAAGAAGTTGCACAAAATGGTGTGATAGCAAAAATGGCTAAAGAATTAAATATAGATTTTTCAATAGTATGGGGAAAAATAGAAAAATTAAATGATATAGCATTGGGAACATTAGTGATAAACATTAATGAAAATGATAAAAAAATAGTGTGTGAGTATATAGAAAAATCAGGTGTATTATGGGAGGAAGTATGAATTATTTAGAGCAATTTTTTAATCATTATCAAAAAATTTTACACCCAGCGTTGAAAGAAACATTATATATGAGTATTACGTCTACTAGTATAGGTTTTATTCTTGGTTTGGGTCTTGGAATTTTATTATTTGTAACTAAAAAAGATGGACTATATGAAAATGTTAAATTTTATAGAGTTTTAGATTTTTTTGTAAATATAGTTCGTTCTTTTCCATTTTTAGTACTAATAATTGCACTTATTCCTTTTACGAAACTCTTAATAGGTAAGAGTATAGGAACCACGGCAGCTATAGTCCCATTAACGATAGGTGTAGCACCTTTTATAGCAAAATTAGTCCAAAATGCATTTAATGAAGTTGATTATGGAATTATTGAGGCTGCTAAAAGTTATGGTGCTAGTAGATTACAGATTATTTTTAAAGTGGTGCTTTATGAGGCATTGCCAGCATTAGTTAACGCTGCAACTCTTACCTTAATAGTTGTTATAGGCTATAGTGCTATGGCAGGAATTGTCGGAGGAGGTGGATTAGGAGACGTTGCAAATCGTTATGGTTATCAAAGGTTTAAGACTGATATTATGATAGAAACTGTAATAGTTTTAATAATTTTAGTTCAAGTAGTTCAGATTTGGGGTGATTTTGTAGAAAAAATTACGAGAAAAGGCAAAAATACGTTGCTTTATATATCAATAGCAATATTAATTTTTGTGTGTATTTATTCAGGTATTTAATTTTATTAAAAGGAGAACAAATGAAAAAAATTTTTAGTTTAGCTGCTTGTGTAGCTTTAAGTGCAAATTTATTTGCTGATACAATTACAGTTGGTGCAACACCAGTTCCACATGCGGAAATTTTAACAGAGGTTGCTAAAATTTTAAAAGAACAAGGTCATGAGCTTAAAATAGTTGAGTTTAATGATTATGTTTTACCAAATTTAGCAGTAAATGATGGTGAATTAGATGCAAATTTCTTTCAACATAAACCATATTTAGATGAATTTAATAATCAAAAAGGTACAAATTTAGTTTCAGTGCAAGGTGTTCATTTAGAACCTATGGGAGCATATTCTAAGGTAATTAAAAATATTAGTGAACTAAAAGAAAAAGCATTAGTTTATATTCCAAATGACCCAACAAATGAAAGTAGAGCTTTAAATATTTTAGAAAAAGCAGGATTGATTGAACTAGATAAAAATGTAGAATTAAAAACTCCACTTGACATTACTAAAAATCCTAAAAATTTGGAATTTAAAGAATTAGAAGCTGCACAATTACCAAGAGCGTTAGAAGAATGTGATTTAGCGGTTATTAACTCAAATTATGCACTTGCAGCGAATTTAAACCCAACAAAAGATGCAGTAATTATTGAAAGTAAAGATAGCCCTTATGTTAATATCGTTGCTGTTAAAAAAGATAATGCAGAAAGTGATAAAACAAAAATTTTAGTAAAAGCAATATCAGATGAAAAAATTAAAGCTTTTATAGAAGAAAAATATAAAGGTGCAATTATACCAAGTTTTTAATTATTTTTTTAGCTATTAGCTTCAATGCTATTAGCTAAATTTACATTATGAAAGGAAAATTTATATGAAAAAATTGATTTTTTTTACTATTTTAAGTTTATTTTTAAATGCAGAAACCATAAAAGTTGGTATTACACCATATCCAAATGCTGTGATTATGGAAAATGTAAAAGATGATTTAAAACAATTAGGATATGATTTAGAGGTTATTGAATTTAATGATTATATTTTACCTAATCTTGCATTAAATGATGGCGAATTAGATGCTAATATGTATCAACATAAGCCATTTTTAGAGGATTTTAATGAAAGCAAAAATACTGATTTAGTAGCAGTTGCAAATGTTTTTTTACCACCTATGGCAGCATATTCTAAAAAAGTAAAAGATGTAAAAGATTTAAAAGATGGTGCTTTAATTTATATTCCAAATGATCCAACCAATGAGAGTAGGGCATTAGATGTTTTAGAACAAGCTGGTCTTATTAAAACTAATAAAAATGTTAAATTTAGAAGCGTTTTAGATATTACTGAAAATCCTAAAAAATTAGATATAAAAGAATTAGAAGCTGCACAAGTACCAAGAACATTAGAAGAATGTGATTTAGCAGTCATTAATACTAATTATGCACTTGCAGCAAATTTAAATCCTATTAAAGATTCAATTATATTAGAAGATTTGAATAGTCCTTATGTTAATGTTATTGCTGTTAAAAAAGGTAAAGAAGAAGATAAAAAAACTAAAGCATTAATCGAAGTTATAAAAACTCCTAAAATTAAAAAGATTTTAGAAGAACAATTTAAAGGTGCTATTATTCCAGCATTTTAATATTTCGCCTTATACTAGGCGAAATTATATATGTATTTTTTAAAAATTAATATTTATTTTATAAATGTTATTTTTTTAATACTATAATCGTGGCTATTTTTTATTTAGGAGAATGAATGAAAAGAGAAGAAATAAAAGAATTAATAGATATGTTTGCTCAAGCAAATATAGGCAAAATTAAAATCAAAGAAGGCGATTTTGAAATTAGCCTAGAAAAACAAGGAACTACTGTAGAGTGTGCTCCAGTACCGGTAGTGCCACAAGCAGCCCCAACTCCAATTAATGTAAATGTTGTAAATGAGGCAAAACCTAGCAAAAATCATCAAGCTATTACATCTCCTATGGTAGGAACTTTCTATCAAGCACCTAGCCCAGGAGCTGCTACATTTGTAAAAGCTGGTCAAAGCGTTAGAAAAGGTGATACTATTTGTATTATTGAAGCTATGAAAATTATGAATGAGATAGAAGCTGAATTTGATTGCAAAATAGTAAATATATTGATTGAAGATGGACAACCAGTAGAATACGGCACTGAATTATTTGAAATTGAAAAATTATAATTTAGGTGTGCTATGAAAGAAATAAAAAGAATTTTAATAGCTAATCGTGGTGAAATTGCTCTAAGAGCTATTAGAACGATTAAAGAAATGGGTAAAGAAGCTATTTGTATATATTCAAGTGCTGATAAAGACGCTTTATACCTAAAATATTGTGATGCTAGTATTTGCGTTGGTGGTCCAAAATCAAGCGAGAGTTATTTAAATATCCCATCAATTATTAGTGCTGCTGAATTATGTGGTGCTGATGCGATTTTTCCAGGATATGGCTTTTTGAGTGAAAATCAAAATTTCGTAGAAATTTGTGAGCGTCATAATATTAAATTTATAGGTCCAAGTGTAGAAGCTATGAATGTAATGAGCGATAAAAGTAAGGCTAAACAAGTTATGAAAAGAGCAGGTGTTCCTGTAATTCCAGGTAGTGATGGTGCTTTAAAAGATGTAAATATGGCAAAAGAACTAGCTGAAGAAATGGGTTATCCTGTTATTTTAAAAGCTGCTGCAGGTGGTGGTGGTCGTGGTATGCGTGTGGTTGAAAAAGCTGCTGATTTAGAAAAAGCATATTGGTCTGCTGAAAGCGAAGCTACAAGTGCATTTGGAGACGGAACTATGTATATTGAAAAATATATTAAAAATCCACGCCATATTGAAGTTCAAATTATAGGTGATAGCTTTGGAAATGTTATTCATATAGGTGAGCGTGACTGTTCTATGCAAAGACGTCATCAAAAATTAATAGAAGAAAGTCCAGCTATTGCACTTGAGCCTAAAACTAGAACAAAATTGCTTGAAACTGCAGTAAATGCAGCTAAAGCTATCGGATACGAAGGTGCAGGAACATTTGAGTTTTTATTAGATGATTATCAAAATTTTTATTTTATTGAAATGAATACAAGATTACAGGTTGAGCATTGCGTAAGTGAAATGTGTAGTGGAGAAGACATTATTCGTCATATGATAAATGTAGCTGAAGGAAAAGCTCTACCTAAACAAGAAGAGATAAATTTTAAAGGTCATTCAATAGAATGTAGAATTACCGCAGAAGACCCTAAAACATTTACACCTTGCCCAGGTACAATTAGTAGATATACAGCTCCTGCAGGTGCTAATGTTAGAATGGAAAGTCACATTTATCAAGGATACAGCGTTCCTCCGTTTTATGATAGTATGATAGGAAAGCTTGTAGTATGGGCTCCTACTAGGGCTATGGCTATACAAAAAATGAAATGTGCTTTGCAAGAATTAATAGTAAGTGGTATTAAAACTACAAAAGATTTTCATATTTCTATGATGGAAAATCCTGATTTTATAAACAATAAATTTGATACAAACTATTTATCAAGAAGATAATTCCTAAATGAAATTCTTTAAGAATTTCATTTAGTCCTAAGTAATGCTATGAAAGAAATTAATTTTTATAAATTATCTTTAAATATTTATTTAGAAATGCTACTTCGTTTTAGTTCTATTGTCATAAATACTATTATGATTAGTAGATACAATGTGTTTTTAATCGGAGCCATGAGTAGTGCAAATCAGATTTTTATAATAGCTACAACTATATTTTCATTCCTTTCAATTGGCTCAAGTGTATTAATATCTCAAGCTTTAGGCGCTAATAACAAAAACTTAGCAATAAGGTCAGCTCATATTAGTATATCTTTTAATATGGTTTTAGGTATTTTGATATTTTTTATAATTAATTTTTTTGATGGCAATATGCTTAGGTTGTTAAATGTTCCTAATGATATATTTGATTATTCATTAATATATTTACAAACTATAGCTTATGTAATATTGTTAGATTGCTTAAATATAGCTTTATCATCTGTAATTAGAACTTATGCTAAGGCTAAGGAATTAATGATTGTATCGCTTATTATGAATGCAGTTAATATTGTTTTTAATGCTATATTTTTATATAAATATGATTTAGGCTTATTTGGAGTGGGAATTTCAAGTGTAATTTCTAGGATAGTAAGCCTTGCAATGCTAATTTATATATATTTTAAGATTGCAAAACTTAAGATTTATTTTGAGCTATTTTTTAAAATTAATAAAAAAATATTAAAAAATATTTTGACAATAGGTGGCTTTAGTGCAGGAGAAAATCTACTATGGTCAGCACAATATATGGTTATTTTTGCTTTTGTTGGATTATTAGGAAAAGATGCTTTAAGTATTCAAAGTATATTTTTTCAAATTTCAATGTTTATATTTACTACTAGCTCTGCTTTAAGTGTGGCTAATGAGATAATCATCGGTAGGCTAGTTGGTGCAAAAGAATTTGAAAAAGCGTATAAACAAAGTTTTAAAGTATTAAAAATTGCAATAATTTGTAGTTTAGTATATGCTAGTTTTGTTTTTTTAATTCAAGATTATATATTTCAAGCACTTAGTTTAAGCAATGAATTAATAAATATTATAAAACCGCTTTTTATAATAAGTTTTTTCTTAGAAAGCTCAAGAGCTTTAAATATAGTAATGGTTAATTCTTTAAGGGCTAGTGGGGATGCTGCTTTTCCTTTTTATGCTGGAATTGTTTTTATGTGGGGAGTTAGCGTTCCTTTAGCTTATATTTTAGGGATACATTTACATTTTGCCATGGTTGGAATATGGAGTGCTTTTGTAGTTGATGAACTTTTAAGAGGACTTGCTAATACATATCGTTGGAAAAGTAAAAAATGGCAAAGTAAAACATTAAGCCATAAATATTCTAAATAATTAAAAATCTTTTATTCTCAATTAAATCATTAACAAATATTTAATTTTTTTAAATTTAATGCAAATTTAACTATCAATAAATTCACAAAAAAGTTACTAAAATACACAATATTATAAAATTTAAATTTTTAATTATTAGATTAAGCTATTTTTAAGGGGGGGGGTATTCTTAAAGCAAATTTCAATTAAAAAGAACGAAAAAATATTAATTTTGTTCTTTTTTAAGGAGGGAAAATGCTTTATGATTTAGTCATTAAAAATGGTTTTGTAGTTTCAACTGAAGCTACAATAAAATGTGATGTCGCAATAAAAGGCGAAAAAATAGTAGCTTTGGGAAATTTTGATAAAAGCCAAGCTACTAAAATTATTGATGCAAAAAATAAATATGTCTTACCCGGGTGTATAGAAGCACATATGCATTGTCAAGCCCCATTTCAAGGATGTTTAGGTGCAAATACTTTCTATGAACAAAGCATTAGCGCAGCATTTGGTGGTGTTACTACTTTTATGGATTTTGCAAATATGAGTGTTAAAGATTCACCATATCAGCAAGCATTAGCAAGGCTTGATGAGATGAGTGAAAGTGCTATTGATTATAGTGCGCATGGAAAAATCATTCAAGCTAGTAAAGAGATATTAGTTGATATTGAAAAATTAGTTAAATTTGGAATTCCTACTTTTAAGATGTTTATGACTTATAAAAAAGAAGGTGTAATGAGTACCGATGAGACTATGCTTAAGGTTTTTAAGCTTTCAAAAACTCTAAATGTCTTACCAATGCTTCATTGCGAAAGTAATCCTATAGCTGAATTAAATATTCAAAATTGTGTAAAAGAAGGCAAACTAACTTGGAGAGATTTTGCAAATTGCAAACCTATTGAATGCGAAGCAGAAGCATTTACAAGGGCTTTACAATATGCAAAATATATAAATTGTGCTATTTTAGTAGTGCATACTACAAACAAATTAGCACTTGATGCAGCAAGGATAGAACAAACTAAAGGCTTTCCTGTTTATATTGAAACTTGTCCGCATTATCTAACTTTGTTTGATAATTTATATGATGGAGATGATGGACATTTAGCAGTTTGTTCTCCTCCGCTTAGAACTCCTAAAGACGCTGATGATTTATGGCAAGGTTTAATAGATGGGACTATTTTACTTACTGGTTCTGATGATTGTACTTTTAAAAGAGCAGAAAAAGAAATGTTTTTGCAAAAATCAAGCGATGGAAAAATAATACAAGATTTTACAAAAGTCGTAAATGGCTTATCAGGACTTGAAATAAGACTTCCATTACTTTTAAGCGAAGGTGTTAATAAAAATAAATTTAGCATAAATAAACTCGTAGCACTTACAAGCACAAACATAGCTAAAATTTACGGTTGCTATCCGCAAAAAGGCGTAATAGCTGTAGGTAGTGATGCTGATATAACAATAGTTGATTTAGATAAAACTATGCTAATTTCAAAGGATACATTACATAATAATTGCGATTATTGTTTACACGAAGGATTTGTGGCTAAAGGTTGCGTAGAAACTACTATTTTAAGGGGAGAGATAATAGTAGAAAATGGTACTTTTAAAGGCACTAAGGGTGCAGGTAAATTTATACGAAGAAAAATTAATTCACAATATTTAGAAAAATACGGTTTAAATTAAAGGAATATTTATGGAAGATGATAAAAAATTAAGAAATTCTGAATTATTACCAACTGGTGATGATGAAAGAAATATGAGTTTATTTGATTATACAATTCTTTGGTCTGGTATGACTATTAATATAGTAGCTTTTAGTTTAGGAGCACAATATTATAATGGTGGAGATGGTTTAAGTCTTTGGACTATGGTTTTGGTTATGTTAATAGGTTATGCGATAGTTACATTATTTACAGCTATGGTAGGAGATATCGGCACAAAATACGGAGTACCTTTTGCTGCTTATATTAGAGCACCTTTTGGATATAAAGGTGCTAATATTGCTGGGCTTGTTAGAGCTATACCAGGGCTTTATTGGTTTGGATTTTTAACATATATTGGTGCTGGGTCTATGAATAAAATTTTTAATATATTATTTGGTTTTGATAATTTATCATTAATGATAATAATATTTGCAGCTATTCAAATATTAAATACTATGTATGGTTTAAAGGCTATGGCTAAATTTGGTTGGATAGCAATTCCAGCATTGGCTATTATGTTTTTAGCTATTTTAATTAATACATTAAACAAATATAATATTACAATCCCAGAAATTATGGCAATCGAGACTAAAGGTGGATATTCATTCGCTTTTGCTGTAGCAGGAATTGCAGGTGGTTGGCTTACAATGGCACTTAATGGAAGTGATTTGTCAAGACAAATAAAAAGAGATAAAAATTATAATGAATTAGGTTTTTTTAAAAGAAATAAAAGAGCATTAATAGGTCAAATAATAGGTCTTATGATGGTTGGTGTCATTACTATGCTAATAGGTGTAGCTAGCGGTATTACATCAGGATATTGGGATTTAAATGATGTTATACCTGATTTATTCACTAATAATTTAGCACTTATTTTATGCTTTATAACCGTTGTTTTTGCACAATGGTCTACTAATACAGCTGCAAATTTATTACCACCAGCTTTAATTTTATTAAATTTTTCTCCAAAACTTAAATTTTGGATGAGTACAATTATTTGCGGGATTTTTTCAATAGCAATACAGCCATGGAAAATTCAAAGTTCAGGTGGATTTTTAGTAGATGTGCAAAGTTGGATATCTCAAATGTTAGGACCTATTATAGGCATAATGCTATGTGATTATTTTATTATTAGAAAAACAAATCTTAATGTAAGTGATTTATATACATACAAAGGAAAATATTATTATACAAAAGGTTATAACATCAGTGCTTTAATATCTCTTTTTGGAAGTTTTTTATTAGGACTTAATTTTGGTGATTATGCATTTTTTGTCGGTCTTTTTTCTAGTTCGTTGATATATTTATGCTTGATGTATAAATTTAACCCCAACAGCTTTATTAAATGTGTATGATTTTTTATCATACATATTTTTTATATCTTAAAATAAATTAAAGAAAAATATTTAATATAAAAACTTATATAGTTTTACACTTTTTAATAAAAAAATTAAAAGAAAATTCTTATTTTTTCAAAAAGTAACAAATTTTTTAAATAGCGATAGCACAATAAAAATAACCTATTATAATTATAAAAATACGCTTTATTTTTTGAAAAAATAATCATTTATAAAGTTTTTTTTGCAATAATCATAAAAAATAAAAGAAAATTATTTAAAAATACTAGAAAGGAGATTAGATTATGTCAGATTTGCAAAATAACAAAAAAGTAAAAGAATTGCAAAACGAAAAATTATCTTTTTCTCAAAATTTAATTTTTGCACTTCAGCATCTTTTAATTATGGTTGCTGGTGCTATTACTGTTCCATTGATAATCGGTTCAGCCGGTGGCTTAGATCATTCTCAAATGGCATATCTTGTTAGTTGTGCTTTATTAGCTGGTGGTATTGCAACATCAATAGAGTCTTTTGGTCTTACTAAATTTTTAGGTGTAAGGTTACCAATCGTATCAGCAACTTCATTTGCAGCTGTTGCAACTCTTACTGCTATTATCAGCGAATATAAATACACAGACCCAGTTTTAGGATTGCAAGTAATAGCTAGTGGGGTTATAGGTGCTGGAATTTTTTGTTTTTTATTTGCTGGCGTTTGGAGTAAAATGCTAAGATTTTTTCCAAAGGTTGTTACTGGAACTGTTATAACAGTTATAGGTTTAGCTTTATTTCCTATAGGAATTAAATGGATTACCGGAGGAGTAAAATTGGCAGATGGTGCAAAGATAGTTGATATTATTAAACCTGAATATTCAGAATATGCACATAATGTCGTTTTAATGGGTATACCAGATACAAAAACTTTAATAATAGCTGGTTTGGTTTTATTAGTTACTTTGGTTTTATTTAAATTACTAAAAGGAATTTGGTCTAGCCTTGCTATTTTATTTGGATTGGGTTTTGGTGTTATTTTAGCATGTATGATGGGTGTTACAGATTTTTCACAAGTAAGTAATGCATCTTTAGTAGGCTATGTGGTACCATTTCACTTTGGTTTCCCTGTTTTTGAAATAGGTGCAATTATATCTATTACTGTTATTATGTTGGTACTTATGACAGAAGCTACAGGGAATTTTATGGCAGTTAGCAATATAATAGGAAAAGATATATCAGATAAGGAATTAGCTAGAGGTCTTAGATCAAGTGGTTTTTCAACCATTATATCAGGTTGTATATACTCATATCCAGTAACACCATTTGGTCAAAATGTTGGTTTAGTTGGTTTATCAGGTATAAAAAGTCGTTTTGTGACAGCTACTACTGGAGTAATGTTGATAATATTAGCATTTTTTCCTAAAATGGCTGTTATGATAACAGCAATTCCACAATCGGTATTAGGTGGTGTAAGTTTTGCTATGTTTGGCGTGGTTGCAGTTGGTGGTATTAGAACTTTAGGAAAAGTTGATTATGAAGGAAATAAAAATAATATCATAGTAGCAGTTAGTATAGGTTTGTCATTAATACCAACTGTAGCACCTTTGTTTTTTCATAGTTTATCAAAAGGTGCACAAAACTTTTTACATAGTGGAATAACAATAGGTTGTATATCAGCTATTGTTTTAAATATATTTTTTAATGAGTTAAAATTTTTTAATAAAAATTCAAAAGAAAGAGGTAATTCATGAGTGAAAGAATGTCTTTAATACCATTCTCAAATCTAATTGAATGGTCACTAGCAGAGTATAAAGATAGAGGTGCAGTTTTTGGTGTTCGCAAAGAAAAGTTTTACAAAAATAATAGTGGAACTAGAGTTGAATTATTTGGTGAAAGATTAGCTAGTCCAGTAGGTCCTGCAGCTGGTCCAAATTCACAATTAGCTCAAAATATAATAGCATCATATTTGGCAGGTTCAAGATTTGTTGAGCTTAAAACTGTTCAAATTATGGATGGTGAAGAATTAAGTAGATGCGTTCCTCGTCCCTGTATAAATGCTATGGATGAATGCTACAATCAAGAATGGAGTACAGAACTTGAAGTTCCACAAGCATTTAATGAATATGTAAAAGCACATTTTGCTTTATATGTACTAGCAAAAGAATTTGGAATTAGTGATGAAAAAGATTTTTCATTTAATATGAGTGTTGGCTATGATTTAGAAGGTATTAAGTCTAAAAAAATTGATACTTTTATTGAAGGTATGAAAGATGCTTCAAATACACCTATTTGGAAAGAATGTGTTGAATACCTTAAAGCAAATATGAGTAAATTTAAAAGATTTAACGAAAAAGATTTAGAGAAAATTACAACTAGAATAAGTACAGGTATAACATTATCAACATTACATGGTTGTCCACCAGAAGAAATTGAAAGAATTGCAAAATATTTATTAGATGAGAAAAAAGTAAATACATTTATTAAATGCAATCCGACTCTTTTAGGTTATGAATTTGCTAGAAAATTAATGGATGATATGGGTTATGGTTATGTTGTTTTTGATGATCATCATTTTAAAAATGACTTACAATATGATGACGCAATTAAAATGCTTACCAGATTAATGGCTTACGCAGATGAAAGAAATTTAAAATTTGGTGTAAAATTAACAAATACTTTCCCAGTTCAAAAGAAAAATAATGAACTTCCAGGCGATGAAATGTATATGTCAGGTAGGGCGTTATATCCTTTAACAATTAGCTTAGCTAAAAAATTAGCGGTTGAATTTAAAGGTAAACTTAGAATGTCTTTTTCAGGTGGTGCTGATGCGTTTAATATAGTTGATATCTTTAATACAGGAATTTATCCTATTACAGTAGCTACTACTATTTTAAAACCGGGTGGCTATGAAAGAATTAAACAAATGGCTACAGAATTAGAGCCTCACTTAAGTGGTAAATTCTATGGCGTAAATGTTAAAAATGTATCTTTCTTAGCAGATAATGTAATTCATAATAAAGATAATTTAAAAGAAAGTCGCCCAGTAGCTAGCAGAAAAACAAAATCAGAATTGCCATTGTTTGATTGCTATAAAGCTCCATGTAAAGATGGTGGATGTCCTATTAACCAACAAATTCCTGAATATTTAAGTTTAGTTAGTAAGAAAAAATATAAAGAAGCTTTGAATGTAATTTTAACTGATAATTCAAGTCCAGCTGTTTTAGGTGTTTTGTGTGACCATCAATGCCAACACAAATGTACAAGACTTGACTATGAAGAATCATTACAAATTAGAAGTGCAAAAAGACATGCAGTTGTTAATGCTATGGATGAATATATTGCAAATCAAAAGCAAACTCCTATAATTACTCCTAAAAAAGCTGTAGTAATTGGTGCTGGTCCTGGTGGTGTTTCAGTCGCATATTTTTTAAGAAGAAATGGTATGGCTGTTAAAGTTTTAGAAAAAAGAGAACAACCTTATGGTATTGTAAAATATGTAATTCCTGAATTTAGAATTGCTGATAAAATGATAGAAAGAGATTATAACTTAGCAGTTAGTGCTGGAGTAGAATTTGAATTTGGTGTAAATGAAAATTATGATATTCAAGCATTAAAAAAAGAATATGATTTTGTTATCATAGCAACTGGTGCTTGGTTAGAACCTAAGGCTCCATTTAAAGAAGGTGCTGATAAATTATCTAACGCTCTTAAATTCTTAGAAGATGCAAAAACTAGCGATTTAACTTTAAAATTAGGAAAAAGAGTTGCTATTTTAGGTGGTGGTAGTGTTGCTATGGACTGTGCTAGAAGCGCATTAAGATGTCCAGGTGTTGAAGAATCTATTATAGTTTATAGAAGAACAGCTGAATTTATGCCAGCAGAACCTGAAGAAAAAGAATTAGCATTACAAGAAGGAGTTAAATTCGCTGAATTATTAGCGCCATTATCATATGATGGAAAAGTTTTAAAATGCGAAGTTATGAAACTTGGCGAAAGAGATAGTAGTGGTAGAAGAGGTGTTGAAAGCACTGGTGAAATAAAAGAATTAGAATTTGATACAGTTGTAAATGCTACAGGTGCTAGGGTTTGCAATGAATTGTTTAAGAAAAATAATTTACCATTAAATGAATGGGGCTATGTAGATATTAATAAAAATAATGAATCAAAAATAGAAAATGTATATACCTGTGGTGATTGTAAGGCTGGTGCTTCAACTATAGTAAAAGCTATAGCTGACGCTAAAGTTGTAAGTAAAGACATTCTTAAAAAATGCGGTTTAGTTCATGATTTTATTAAACATAATTTACCTCAAGATATTGATTCTATGTATGAGAAAAAAGGTGTATTACAAAGAGCAAAAACATCTAATGAAGATGGTGGTAGATGTTTAACTTGCGACCAAATTTGTGAAATTTGTGCTGATGTATGTCCTAATAGAGCAAATGTTGCTATTGAAGTAAATTCAGGAACAAATACATTTAGTAATATTCATCAAATAGTTCATATTGATGGAATGTGTAATGAATGTGGTAACTGTGGAGTGTTCTGTCCTCATAGTGGAAATCCATACAAAGATAAAGTTACAGTATTCTGGACTGAAGAAGACTTTATTGATAGTACCAATAAAGGATTTTATAGAACTGGTGAGGATACTTACAAGGTTAGAAATGAAGATGGTAGTATAGTAGATTATAAACTAGGTGGTAATAATATTTCTGAAGCTATGAAAGAAATGATAGTAGCTGTTGCGAAAGATTACCCTTACTATATAATGAATTTATAATAAAAAAAGGGTCATATTGACCCTTGTAAATAAAGGAGATTTTATGATTTTAATTGGTAATGCAAAATTAGTTACGAGAGATGATGAAAATAGGTTAATTGAAAATGGTGCTGTCTTAATAGATGGAAAATTTATTAAAGAAGTAGGAACTACAAATGAACTTAAAGCTAAATATCCTAATGCTGAATTTAAAGATGCTAAAGGTCGTTTAGTTTTACCAGGATTTATTAATACTCATATGCATTATTATAGTACATTTGCAAGAGGAATGAATTCAAATAGCAAACCAGCTACAATGTTTGCTGAAATTTTAACAGGACTTTGGTGGAAACTTGATAAATTATTAACACTTGATGGTGTTTATTATAGTGCTATAATGCCTATGATTGAACAAATTAAACAAGGTATAACCTCATCAATAGATCATCATGCTAGTCCTTACGCTGTTAAAGGTAGCCTTTTTAAAATTGCTGAAGCTGCAAAAAAAGTTGGTATTAGAAGTAATCTTTGTTACGAAATTTCAGATAGAGATGGTGAAAAAATTGCAAATGAAGGCATAGAAGAAAGTGTTGATTTTATAAAATATGCTAAGTCACAAAATGATGATATGTTAAAAGGTTTATTTGGTTTTCACGCTTCTATGACGATTAGTGATAAAACTCTAGATAAAACTTTAAAAGAAGCTGATAATTTAGGCGTTGGATTCCATGTACATTGTGCTGAAGGTATCGAAGATGTTGTAGATAGTATAGCAAAATATGATATGAGAGTAATTGAAAGATGGTTTAAAAGAGGTGTTTTAAGCGATAAATCTATTGCAGTGCATTGTGTAAATATTAAAGACTGGGAAATGGATATGTTAAAAGAAAGTAATGTTGCTGTTGTAACAAATCCTGAGTCAAATATGGGTAATGCAGTTGGTTCTACTCCTATTGTTGAGCTTATGAAAAAAGGTGTATTACTTGGACTTGGAACAGATGCATATACAACTGATATGATGGAAAGTTATAAAGTAGCTAATATTATTCCAAAACATAATGCAAAAGACCCTACATTAGGCTGGTATGAAGCACCTACAATGTTATTTAAAAATAATAGAACAATTATGAATAGATTTATTGATGGTGAAGTAGGGGTTATTAAAAATGGAGCGTTAGCTGATATTATTATAGTTGATTATGACGCACCAACACCTATTACAAAAGATAATATTGATATGCATTTATTGTTTGGTGTAACTGGTAGAAATGTTGATACTACTATTATTAATGGTGTGATAAGATACGATGAAAGAAAGTTAGTTGATATTGATTATGCTGAAGTTGCAGCAAAAAGTCAAGAAGAAGCAAAAAAACTTTGGTCTAAAATTTAAGTACAGGAAGTAAGAAAGGAGTAATTTTTTAGTTGTGGATATGAATTATCCACTTTATAATTGGTTTTTTTCTTAAATCACATATTAGTGTGAAATGAGGAAAGAGCACATTAAATTAATTTAATTTTAGGTGTAGAAATGAAAGAAGAAAATCATAATAATTTAAATGGACGAGAATTAATATATCAGTTGGAAGGTCGCCCACCTTTTATGGTGGCATTCCCTTTAGGTTTGCAACATATTTTAGCAATGTTTGCTGGAAACTTAGCTCCTATACTAATTATTATAGGTGTTTTAAATGGTGTTGATCCTAGCTTAGGTTTCGCAATTTCAGCTGAAAATAGTATAAAAATGGTTCAAGTTGCAATGCTTGCTTCTGGACTTACAACTTTGTTACAATTATATCCTTTTAGAAAAGGCAACTTACAAGTAGGTGCAAATTTACCTATAGTAATGGGGACAGCTTTTGCATTTGTACCAACAGCGATTACTATAGCTGGCAATTACGGATTACCAACTGTTTTAGGCTCTTGTTTAGTTGGTAGTTTTGTTACTATAGCGATGGGATTTTTATATAAACATCTTAAAAAATATTTTACGGAACTAGTAATAGGTTCAGTGCTTATTGCTATTGGAATACATTTGCTTGATGTTGGTGTTCAATATTGTGCAGGTGGAGCAGCAGCAAAAAAACTTGGTGGATATGGTTCTGTTTCTAACTTAGCTTTAGCATTTACAACCTTTGCTGTTATAATTTTCTTACAAAAATTCGGTAAAGGAATGTTTAAAATTTCAGCTATCTTAATAGGCTTGGTAGTTGGATATATATTAGGTATATTTACCGGAAAAGTAAATTTAAGCATTATAGCTAATGCTGATTGGTTTGGGTTACCTATGCCAGCAATGTTTATTACTGATTACAAATTTGAATTAGCACCAATAATAAGTGCTGCAATAATATATGTAGTAATAGGACTTGAAACTATAGGTAATGTTAATGGTATTACCATAGCTGCATTTGATAGACCAGCTAAAGAAAAAGAAACTAGTGGAGCTATATTAGCCGATGGTGTTGGTTGTTTGGTAGCTAGTTTATTAAATGCTTTACCTAATACTGCTTTTGGTCAAAATGCTGGAATTATAGCTATGACTAAGATTGTTAATAAATGGTGCATTACTTTAGGTGCATTTTTAATAATCGGTGCTGCATTTATACCGAAATTAGGTGCTGTTTTTAGAGCTATTCCTGATTGTGTTTTAGGTGGAGCAGTTATTACTGTTTTTGCTATGATAGTTATTAATGGTATAAAAATGATATCTCAAGCAGGATTTAGTAATAGAAATGTAATGGTACTTGGTATTACTTTTGGTTTAGGATATGGTTTTGGTGTTCATCCAGAAATTACTCAAGGATTACCATCTTATATTAGTTGGATTTTCAAAGATACTGTTGCTTGTGTATGTATGATAGCAATGCTTGCTTCTATAATATTCCCTGATGATAAATCAGTTAAAGAATAGTTAATTTATAAGGCAAAATATTTTGCCTTATAAAATTTAATTGTTTTTATTTTTTATATACATTTTTATTATACTATATGTCTAAAAGGATATTTAATGTATAAAATACAATTTTGCATTCATAAAAAACGATATAAACAAATGAACTAGGATTTATTTTGAAAAGTGCAGGTATTCTTTTAGCAGCTGGTTACTCTAGAAGATTAGGACAAGATAAGTCATTTGTAAAATATAAAGGGTTTAATTTAATAGATTTAGCTATTAAAAATTTTTTACTTTCAAATTTAAATAAACACATAGTTATAGCTGGTTTAAATAATTATGATTACATACATACAAAATATCCAAAAATAAATGTAATATTAAATTTAAACAACACTGGTCAAAATAGTAGTATAAAGTTAGGTATAGAGAATATAAAAGATTATGACTTTGCTATGTTTATGGCAATAGATCAACCATTCTTAAAATTATCAACAATTAATAAAGTTATAAGTAATTATAAAAAAAATCATATTGTAGTATCTAGTTATAATGGTAATAACGGGTTACCAACTATTTTTGATAAGATTTATTTTAATGAACTTTTGCAAATAGTAGGAGATAAGGGAGGTAAAGATGTAATAACAAAATATTTAGACAAGGTAATTTTTGTAAATGGTTTAGATGAAATAGAAAATTTTGACATTGATACACAAGAAGATTTAGAAATTTTAAGGAGAAATTGTGAAATCAAATAATACTGTAGGAGAAAGTGTTACTAGATGGGACGCTTATGCTAAAGTGACAGGTAGAGCGAATTATACAGCTGATATACCAACTAAAACAAAATTATATGCAAGTATAGTAAGAGCAACTATAACTCATGGTTATGTTAAAAATTTTGATTTTAGTGAAGCTTTAGAAGTTGAAGGTGTGATTAAAATTTTAACATATGAAGATATGCCAAAAAATAAATTTTCAACAGCTGGACATCCATACGGACTAGATCCAGCAACAAGGGATAGATATGATAGGAATATATTAACAAATCATGTTAGATTATATGGTGATGAGATAGCTGTTGTAATAGCTACAAATGAATTAGCATCAAGAATAGCTGCTAGTAAAGTCAAGGTTGAATATGATGAGTTGCCATTTTATTTAACTCCAAAAGAGGCTTTATCTAAAGATGCAGTTTTAATACATGAGGATTTAGACAGTAATATATTAAAACATACTACAAGTAGTGTTGGTGATATTAAAAAAGGTTTTGATGAATCAGATTTTATTTTTACCGATAATTTTAAAGTTCCAATACAGCAGCACTGTCATTTAGAAAGTCAAATTGCCTGTGCTTACAAAGGTGATGATAATCGTTGGATTGTTATATCATCAACTCAAATTCCACATATTTTAAGAAGAATTTTAGGTGAAGCTTTTGGTATAAGATGGAGTTCTTTTAGAGTTATCAAACCTTTCATAGGTGGTGGATTTGGAAATAAACAAGATGTTACTATAGAACCACTTTGCGTTGCTTGTTCTATGGCTATGAATGGTCAGCCAGTGCAAATTGCATTAAGTAAAGAAGAAAGTATTGCCTATACTAGAACAAGACATGAAATGGAATATTCTGCAAAAATGGGTATAAGTAAAGATGGTATAATAAAAGCACTCGATATAGAAGTATTATCTAACAAAGGTGCTTACGCTTCACACACTCATGCTGTAGGAATAAAGGGTGGTGGAATGTTACTATCGCTTTATGATATACCAAATTTTAGATATGATATTAAAACCGTTTATACAAATATTGCTACTGCTGGTGCTATGAGAGGTTATGGTATTCCACAAGTTATGTTTTTTATTGAAAGCTTTATGGAAAATATTGCTAGAAAAATGGGTTTTAATTCATTTGAATTTAGACAAAAAAACATTATAAAAAATCACTCTTATAATCCACTAAATCAAGTTACACAAGAATCTGTAAAATTGCAAGAATGTATGGATTTAGCTAAAAAAATATTTTGTTACGAAGATAAATTAAAACAATGTAAAAACTATAAGCATAATTATAAAAAACGTGGTATAGGAATGGCAAATTTTTCTTATACTACCGGTGTTTATCCAAAGGGCTTAGAGATTGCTAGTGCTAGAGCTATACTAAATCAAGATGCTAGTATAAAATTAATGCTAGGTGCGACTGAAATCGGGCAAGGTTCTGATACCGTTTTAGCACAAATTGCAGCTGAAGTTTTAACAATTCCATATGAAAGTGTTATAGTAGATAGTATTACTGATACTGATACAGCACCATTTGATACAGGCTCATATGCATCAAGGCAAAGTTATGTAAGTGGTGAAGCAGTTAAAAGGGCTGCTATAGATTTGAAAAATAAAATCATAAAAAGTGCTGCTAAATTTAAAGAATTAGATTCTAATGAGTTAATCTTATCAAATTCAAAAATAATAAATACAAATGGTGATTTTATAATGAGTTTAGAGGAAGTCGCTTTAAATTCTATGTATAATTGGCAAAAAGCTGAAATTTTAGTGGGTGAAGGTTCTTATAATTGTCATAATAATTCTTATTCTTTTGGTACTTGTTTAGCTTATGTAGAAGTTGATTGCGAGAGTGGAAAGGTTAAAATTTTAGATATTTTAAATGTTCATGATAGTGGTAGAATTTTAAATCCATTATTAGCTAGTTCTCAAGTAGAAGGTGGTATGGGAATGGCTATTCCTTATGCTTTAAGTGAAGAATTAAAGTATGATAAATTTGGAAAAGTATTAAATAATAATTTATTAGATTATAAAGTTCCGACTGCTATGGACTTACCTGATTTAAATTCAGCTTTTGTAGAAAATTATGACCCATATGGACCTTTTGGTAACAAATCTTTAGGTGAACCTCCTATGTGTTTACCAGCTCCAGCAATTAGAAATGCAATAGTTAATGCTTTAAATATTGAAATTAATGAAATTCCAATTACACCAGAAAAAATTTTTAATCTAAAGGCTAAATCATGTATCAATTAAAATCATATACAGAAACTAATAGTATTTATCAAGCAAGTGAAATTTTAATAAATAATGAGAACGCAATGATAATAGCGGGTGGCACAGATGTTTTAGTAAAAATGCGAGATTTAAAAAAATCTTACATAGATAAAGATTTAGTTGGCATTACTAGAATAAAAGAATTAAATGAAATTTATAAAGATAAAGAAGAAAATATAATAATAGGTTCGTGTGTAAATTTTACTAAATTAGAAGAAAATGAGATAATTTTAAAAAATATTCCTATACTTGCAAAAAGTTCTAGTTTGGTTGGTGGTCCTCAAATTAGGAATATGGGAACAATAGGAGGTAACATTTGTAATGGTGTAACTTCAGCTGAGAGCGCATCTGTTTTATTTGCATTAAATGCTAAATTAGAAATTGAAAATATTAATAGAAAAAAAATTATACCTATTGAAAATTTTTATATTGACCATGCAAAAGTATTGTTAAAGCAAGGGGATATTTTAAGCAAAATTATTATCAATAAAAAAGATTATGAAGGTTTTAAAGGAGTTTATTTTAAATTTGCACCAAGAAACGCTATGGATATAGCAACTATAGGAGTTTCTGTCATGCTTAAAGAAAAAAATAATAAAATAGAAGATATAAGATTAGCCTACGGAGTTGCAGGTCCTATTCCATTAAGAGCAAAAAATACTGAAAAATTATCAATAAACCTTGAATTGAATGAAAAAAATATAGATATTATTTGTGACAATGTATTAAAAGAAACAAATACTAGAAATTCTTGGAGAGCTTCAAAGGCTTATAGAGATAATTTAATTAAAGTTTTTACAAAAAGAGCAATTTTAAATCTTATAGGGGTTGATTATGAAAATTAAAGTATGCGTTAATGGGCAATGGTATGAAAAATTTATTGACATTAGAATTTCTCTTTTAGAATTTTTAAGAAATGAACTTAATTTAACAGGTGCAAAAGAATGTTGTTTAGTAGGTGAATGTGGTGCTTGTGCGGTATTAGTTGATGGCGTAAATGTAAATAGTTGTATTTATTTAGCTGCTTGGGCTGATGGCAAAAATATTACTACTATAGAAGGTATTGAAAAAAATGGAAAATTAAGTGATATTCAAGAAAGTTTTATTAAAAATGGTGCGGTTCAATGCGGATTTTGCACTCCAGGATTAATTATTAGCTCAACAGCTTTATTAAATAAAAAGTCTAATCTAACTAAATTTGAAATAAGGCGTGGAATATCAGGTAATTTATGTCGTTGTACCGGTTATCAAAAAATAATAAACGCAATTAGTGAAGTTGATAAAAATAAGTGTAATAAAAATGAACAATGACTTAAATCAAATTTTAGATATAAAAAATAATGATGTAGTAGCTATTATAGGTAGTGGTGGTAAAACAAATTTAGCTTATAATTTATCTAAAATTAATCAAGATAAAATAACTGTTTTAACAACTACTACAAAAATGTTTATTATAAAAAAAGATGATATTAATGCGTCAGTTAATGAAAATTATAATAAATTTATTTCACCAACTAAAGGTATAAATATTTTTGGAAATATTTATGAAAATAAAATACAACCATTAGATAATGATAAAATGCAAAATCTTATTAAAGAATCAGAATTATTTATTTATGAAGCTGATGGGTCAAAAATGTTACCTTTAAAAGCTTGGAATGATAAAGAACCTGTAATTTTAGAAAATACTACAAAATGTGTAGGGGTATTACCTTTGCACATTTTAAATCACAAAGTATCGCCAGAAATTATTCATAGATATGATTTATTTTTAGATAAATTTAGTGTAAAAGAAGGACAAATAATAGATGAGGCATTAATAGTGAAAATATGTAATGAGATGTTTTGTAAAATAGATAATAAAATTGAAAAATTTATATTTTTTAACAGGACTTTAGATACAATAAATGCAACTAAAATATCAAAATTATTAAAAAAATACAAAATTTTTATAGGTGATTTATTTAAAGACAAATATATAAAAATTAATTTTTAAGGGAGATAAAATGGATATTGATTTTAAACAAATAGAAAATAAAGTATTAGAATACAGAAGATATTTACACGCTCATCCAGAGCCTTCATTTGAAGAATATAAAACAACTGAATTTATAGCACAAGAATTAGAAAAGTTAAAAATTTATGAGATAAGAAGATTAGCAAAAACTGGAATTGTAGCTGATTTTAAAGTTGACAAATCTAACAAAACTGTAGCTTTTAGAGGTGATATTGATGCACTTATATTAGAAGAAAAAGGGAAATGCGAATTCGCTTCAAAAAACAAAGGTGTAATGCACGCTTGTGGGCATGATGCACATACTGCAATGCTTCTTGGTTTAGCACATGCTATAGCTAGTAATCCTAATAATATTAAACAAAATATAAGATTGATTTTTCAAAGTGGTGAAGAATTAGCACCGGGAGGAGCTAAAACACTAGTTGATTTAGGAGTAATGGATGGAGTTGATGCTATTTTTGCTATACATGTTATGCCGGGAAAACCTTGTGGGACAATTTCAATAAAACCAAAAATTGCTAGTGCTAACAAAGACACATTTGATATTATCGTAAATGGTAAAGGTGGACATAGTTCAATGCCGCAAAATTGCATTGACCCTATTTTAGTAGCTTCATCAATAGTTGTAAATTTACAAAGTGTTGTATCAAGAGGGGTAAATCCATTTAGTACTGCTGTTGTATCAACTGCTAGTTTTAATTCAGGTTCAGAATATGGAGTAATCCCAAATGATGCTAGAATTACTGGTGCTGTTAGAAGTTTTGATAATGATGTAAGAGCAGTTGTGAAAGAAAAAATGCAAAGCATAGTAGAAGGAACGGCTAATGCTTATGGTGCAAAAGCGAGAGTAATTTTTCCAGAATGGGATTATTCAGCAATTTATAATGATCCAAATTTATGTGAGTGGTTATGTGGTTTAATTCCTAATTACCTAGGAAAAGATAAGTTAATAATAGATGAATTTCCACAAAGTTTTAGTGAAGATTTTTCAGAATATTTAACTAAAAGTCGTGGTGTAATGGTGTGGCTTGGAATTGATAATATAGATAAAGATACCCCAAAATTACATAGTCCATATTTTGATCCAAATGAAGCTGCATTTATTGAAGGTGTTAAATACTTTTATATGATTGCAAAGGAGTTTTATCATTATGAATGATTTAGTAATAATTAGAGGTGCTGGCGATATTGCTACTGGTATAGCTGTTAGATTATATAATTCTGGTTTTAAAATTATTATGCTTGATATTTCACAACCTAGTGCAATTAGAAGAAAAGTCGCATTTTCAGAAGCAATTTATGATGATGAATGTATTGTTGAAAATATAAGAGGCAAAAAATCAAATTTTGATGATATTTATAACTGTTTATCTCAAGGAATAATACCAATAATCGTTGATGAGAATTTAGCAATTTTAAATCATATTAAACCAAAAATTTTAGTTGATTCTATTTTAGCTAAGAAAAATTTAGGAACTAATATAAATATGGCTGATATAGTTATAGGTATTGGACCAGGATTTAATGCAAAAATTGATTGTCATGCTGTAATAGAAACAAGTAGAGGACATGATTTAGGTAGAGTAATTTACAACGGTAGTGCTAAAGCAGATACCGGTGTTCCAGGAATTATTGCTGGAGTAGGTGCTGATAGAGTTATTCATTCACCTTGTGAGGGATTTATTAAATGTGTTAAAAATATAGGTGATATTGTTATGAAAGATGAAATTCTAGCATATGTTAATAAAATTCCTATAAAAGCTACTATAAGTGGAGTTTTAAGAGGAATTATTAAAAATGAATATTATGTTACAAAAAATTTCAAAGTAGCAGATATTGACCCTAGAATAAGTGAGCAAAAGAATTGTTTTAGTGTGTCAGATAAAGCAAGAAGTGTTGGTGGTGGCGTACTAGAAGCAATTTTATATTTAAATAAAGGATAATTATGGAAGAAAATATTTTAAAACAAGTTTATGATGCGGTTGCAAAAAATGAAGCAATAGCGCTAGTTACATTAATAGAAGTAAAAGGTAGCACCCCAAGAGATGCTGGTTCTATTATGGCTGTTTATTCAGATGGTAGAATTATAGGTTCAATAGGTGGAGGACCTATGGAATATGAGGTTATTAAAGAAGCTTTAGATGCTATAAACAAAGGTGAGTCAAAAGAATTTAACCATGCTTTAACTCCACAAGGTGAATTTAAAGCCCAATGTGGTGGATACGCTAAAGGATATATAAAAGTTTTTAATACTAAAAGTAAGCTCATAATAGCAGGTGGTGGACACATAGGTAAAAAATTATTAGAACTAGGTAAATTTTTAGGATTTTATTGCATTATAGTTGATAACAGAGAAGAATATAAAACTGAAAAATCATTGCAAATTGCCGATGAAATAATAATTTGTGATTATTCTAATATAAATGAATTTTTAAAAATTGATGAAAATAGCTATATTGTAGTTGTAACACAAAATTGTTATTGTGATTTTGACTGTGTGAAAAATATACTGGATAAAAATTTTAAATATTTAGGCGTCATAGGTAGTAAATCAAAGCAAAATTTCATAAGAAAATCTTTAAAAGACTCAGGTTTTAACGATATTTTAATAAATAAAATTTATGGTCCTACTGGACTTGATATATCTAATCAATTACCAGAAGAGATTGCATTTAGTATTTTAAGTGAAATTTTATTGATAAAGAATAATGGAAAATTAGTTCATAAAAAAGATAAAAATTAAATAAATAATATAGATTAATTATTTTTTTTACATAATTTATATTTAATTGTGTAAAAAATAATAATTTATAGTAATTTATAATAATTTTTTATTAATTTTTAAGCATATTTTTGATAATTTTTACATATCCTAATAAAAAATAGGTAAAAATTAAAATTATTTTATTAAAGATTAACCAGATACTGGTAAAATTAAATTGTTTTTGAAGTTTAAGGTTATTTTTTAGCCTTATTTGGTGATCGTAAGATCTTTTTTTAAGTTATGTTATTAATTTTTTAAGAAAGGGTAAAAGATGGATTTTGAAGCTATAAAAAAAGCTGCAGAAGGCTATAGAGCGGACATGACTAAGTTTTTAAGAGACGTAGTTAAATTCCCAGGTGAGAGTTGCGGTGAAGAAATGCACGCAAAAAGAATTCTAGAAGAAATGCAAAAAGTAGGATTTGATGAGTGTGGTATTGATAAATTAGGTAATGTATATGGTTATATGGGTAAAGGTAAAACTTGTATAGCATTTGATGGTCACATTGATACAGTTGGTATCGGTAATAGAGATAACTGGACATTTGACCCATATGAAGGTTATGAAACAGATAGCGAAATTGGTGGTCGTGGTGTAAGTGACCAATTAGGTGGTGTTATATCAGCTGTTTACGGTGCTAAAATTATGAAAGATTTAGGTCTTTTAAATGATAAATATAAGGTTTTAGTATATGGAACAGTACAAGAAGAAGACTGCGATGGTATGTGCTGGGAATATATTATTAAAAAATTAGGTATCAAACCAGAATTCGTAGTTTCAACTGAACCAACTGATGGTGGTATTTATAGAGGTCAACGTGGTAGAATGGAAATTTATGTAGATGTTAAAGGTGTTTCATGCCACGGTTCAGCTCCAGAAAGAGGAGATAACGCTGCTTATAAATTAGCTGAAATTATTCAAGACATAAGAGCATTAAACAATAATGGCGCTGGTGAAAGTACATCAATCAGAGGTCTTGTTAAAATGCTTGATGAAAAATATAATCCAGAATGGAAAGAAGCTAATTTCTTAGGTAGAGGAACTGTTACAGTATCTCAAATATTCTATACTTCTCCAAGTAGATGTGCTGTAATAGATTCATGTAGAATTTCACTAGATAGAAGGATGACTGCTGGTGAAACTTGGCAAAATTGTTTAAAAGAAATTGAAGAATTGCCATCAGTTAAAAAATATGGTGCAAAAGTTGGAATGTATGATTATGATGTTCCATCATGGACAGGTGAAAGATATCCAATTGAATGCTACTTCCCAACTTGGGTAATTCCAGAAGATCATAAAGTAACAAAAGCTTTAGTTGAAGCTTATAATGGTTTATATGGAACAGAAAGAATTGGTTCTAAAGAAACAGTTGCAATGAGAAAGAAAAGACCTTTAGTTGATAAATGGACATTCTCAACAAATGGTGTTTCAATCATGGGTAGAAATGGTATTCCTTGTATAGGTTTTGGACCAGGTGCAGAAGCTGAAGCTCACGCTCCAAATGAAAAAACTTGGAAAGATGACTTAGTTGTTTGTGCAGCAGTATATGCAGCTCTTCCAACAATTTATACAAAATAAGTTGAGTTTAGGCGATTTTAATAATCGCCTTTTTTATTTTTGAATTTTAATTATTTTATTTTAAAGAAAAGGAAAAAAAATGGCAAACATTAATTTTGACGCTATCTTAGCAGATCTTAAAAAACTTGAATTTTCAAATATGTATATGAATGACTTCCTATTAACTTGGGAAAAAAGTGTTGATGAATTAAAAGCTACATTTGCAGTTGCTGATGCTTTAAGAAATTTAAGAGAAAGAAATATCTCTACAAAAATTTTTGATAGTGGTTTAGGTATTTCACTATTTAGAGATAATTCAACAAGAACAAGATTTTCATTTGCAAGTGCTTGCAACCTTTTAGGTCTAGAAGTTCAAGATTTAGATGAAGGTAAATCACAAATCGCTCATGGTGAAACAGTTAAAGAAACAGCTAATATGATTTCTTTTATGGCTGATGTTATTGGTATTAGAGATGATATGTATATTGGTAAAGGTAATACATATATGAGAAATGTATCTTCTTATGTTAGAGAAGGTAAAAAAGATGGTAACTTAGAACAAATCCCAACATTAGTAAACTTACAATGTGATATTGACCACCCAACTCAAGCAATGGCTGATGCACTACATTTAGTTCATGAATTTGGTGGAATTGAAAATTTAAAAGGTAAAAAAATCGCTATGACTTGGGCATATTCTCCATCTTATGGTAAACCACTATCAGTTCCACAAGGAATTATTGGTCTTATGACAAGATTTGGTATGGACGTTGTACTAGCACATCCAAAAGGCTATGAAGTAATGCCGGAAGTTGAAGCAGTTGCTGCAGCTAATGCAAAAGCTAGTGGTGGTTCATTCAAAAAAGTTAATACAATGGCTGAAGCATTTGAAGATGCTGATATAGTTTATCCAAAAAGCTGGGCACCATTTGCTGCTATGGAAAAAAGAACTGATCTATATGGTAAAGGTGATTTTGATGGAATTAAAGCTCTTGAAAAAGAACTTCTTGCACAAAATGCTAATCATAAAGATTGGGAATGCACAGAAGAATTAATGGCTAAAACAAAAAATGGTAAAGCTCTTTATATGCACTGCTTACCAGCAGATATTACTGGTGAATCTTGCAAAGAAGGTGAAGTAGCTAAATCAGTATTTGATAGATACAGAGTTCCACTATATAAAGAAGCAGGATTTAAACCATATATTATTGCAGCTATGATGTTCTTAGCTAAAGTTAAAGATCCAGTAGCTACATTAAAAGCTTTAGAAGCTCAAGGTAAAGATAGATTATTTAACGCATTTTAATTTCTAATTTTATCCCAACCTAAATTTAAGGTTGGGATTTTATACAATACATCCTCACATAAGGAGAATACATATGAGTAAACAAAAAATAGTTGTTGCACTTGGTGGTAACGCACTTGGAAATAGTGCTAAAGAACAAAGAGAAGCTTGTCAAGCTACTGCAAAACCTATCGTTGATTTAATAGAACAAGGTCATCAAGTAGTAATCGTTCATGGTAATGGTCCTCAAGTTGGAATGATAAATGTTGCAATGGATGAAGCACAAAAGAAAAATCCTAAAGTTGGTGATATGCCTATTACTGAATGTGTTGCTATGTCTCAAGGTTATATAGGTTATCATTTACAAAGATTTATTAGAGATGAACTAGAATCAAGAAAGATAAATAAAAATGTTGTAACTGTAGTAACAGAAGTTTTAGTTGATAGTAATGACCCAGCATTTAAAAAACCTACTAAGCCTATTGGAGCATTTTGTACTAAAGAAGAAGCTGATAAATTAGCTAAAGAAGGTCATACTATGGTAGAAGATGCTGGTAGAGGATATAGAAGAGTTGTTGCCTCTCCTAAACCAATTGATATTGTTCAAAAAAATAGTATTATTAAATTAATTGATGCTGGTGATGTTGTAATCACAGCTGGTGGTGGTGGTATCCCAGTTTCTTTTAAAGATGGTAAAACTGTAGGTGAATTTGCAGTAATTGATAAAGACTTCGCATCAGCTAAATTAGCTGAAATAATTGATGCTGACTATCTTATTATATTAACAGCAGTTGAAAAAGTTGCTATTAATTTTGGAAAACCTAATGAAAAATGGCTATCAAAATTAAGTATAGAAGAAGCTAATCAATATATAAGTGAAGGACATTTTGCACCAGGTTCAATGTTACCTAAAGTTGAAGCAGCGATTAAATTTGCAAATTCAAAAGAAGGTCATAAAGCTTTAATTACATCTTTAGAAAAAGCAAAAGATGGTATTGAAGGCAAAACTGGAACAGTAATAGTAAAATAAGGAGTTAAAATGGCAAAATATCCAGCAGCGATAGGTCCTTACTCAGCTTATAGAGTAGTAGGGAATTTAGTATTTTGTTCAGGACAACTTCCTGTTGATCCTGAAACAGGAAATTTTCCTTGCGATTGTATTAAAGAACAAACAAAACAATCTTTAAAAAATGTTAGTGCTATATTAGAAGAAAATGGATTAACACTTGCTAATGTTGTAAAAACAACAGTATTTTTAGCAGATATTGCAGATTTTGGTGCTATGAATGAGGTGTATGGTGAATTTTTTAAACAACCTTATCCAGCTAGAAGTGCATTTGCGGTAAAAGATTTGCCAAAAGGTGCAAAAGTTGAAATTGAAGTAATTGCAAGTAAATAATGGGGTATAATGATGAAAGATATTGAGTTAATAAAAAATACAAAAGCTAGAACTTCTGAAGGTCAAAGATATGAATTAAAAGATTTTGATAAGGAAGTTATGGATGAAGTTAGAAATTTCCATAAAACTTTACCGGACTATGAACCAACTCCACTAGTTGACCTTAAAAATTTAGCTAAATATTTAGGTGTAAAAAAAATCTTAGTTAAAGATGAATCAAAAAGATTTGGTTTAAATGCATTTAAAGTTCTTGGTGGTTCTTATGCTATGGGAAAACATATTGCTGAAATTCTAGATGTTCCTATGAAAGATTTACCATTTGATGTAATGATTTCAGATGAAACTAAGAAAAAATTAGGCGATGTTACATTTGTAACTGCTACTGATGGTAACCATGGTCGTGGTGTTGCATGGACAGCAAATAGATTAAAACAAAAAGCAAGAGTTTATATGCCTAAAGGCTCAGCTCAAATGAGATTTGATAACATAAAAAAAGAAAATGCTTATGTTGAAATTACAGATTTGAATTATGATGACGCAGTTAGGAAAGGCAATGCAGAAGTTGAAGAAAATGTTGCTAAAGGTAAAAACTATGTAATGGTTCAAGATACTGCTTGGGAAGGATATGAAAAAATTCCTTTATGGATTATGCAAGGTTATGCAACTATTATGAGTGAAATGTTAGAACAAGTAAAAGATTTGAAACCTACACATGTTTTTGTTCAAGCTGGTGTTGGTTCATTTGCTGGTGCTATGCAAGGACTTTTGAGTAAAACTTTTGGTAAAGATAGACCTATTGTAGTTGTATGTGAACCACATCAAGCAAATTGTATTCATAGATCATTTAAACAAAACAATGGAAAACCATTTAATATTCCAAATACAGAAGATTTATCAACTTTAATGGCAGGTCTATCATGTGGAGAACCTTCAACAATTAGTTATAAAATTTTAAATGATTATACAGATTATTCAATTTCATGCAACGATAAAATTGCAGCTCACGGAATGAGAGTTTTAGGTGCTCCTCTAGGTGATGATACTAGAGTAATATCAGGTGAATCAGGTGCTGTTGGTTTAGGTTTAGTTTCTACTTTACTTGACCCTTCAAAAGGATTTACTAATATAGCTAAAGAAATAGGATTAGATGAAAATTCAGTAATTTTATGTGTTAGTACAGAGGGTGATACAGATGTAGAAAGCTACAGAAATATCACTTGGAATGGAACTTATACTAGCTTATGATTTTTTGGGTAGATTGTCTACCCAATTTTATTCTTATATTTTTTATTAATATCAAAATTTAAAAATCATTTTATGTTATAATTTTCAAAATTTTAGGAGTTAAGAATGAAAATTATTAAAAATGGAACTTTGGTTACTGGAAATGGTAAAATAAGAGCGGATTTATTAATTAATGGTGAAAAAATTGAAGCAATAGGACTAAATTTCAATGAAGAAAAATGTGAAGTAATAGATGCTAGTGGTATGCTAATATTCCCAGGAGCTGTTGATGCACACACACATTTTGAACTTGATGTAGGTCGTAATATAGTTTCGGTTGATGATTTTACACAAGGTAGTATTTCAGCTGCTTGTGGCGGTGTTACTACCATAATTGATCATATGGCATTTGGTCCTGTTGGATGTGATTTAACGCATCAACCAAAAATTTATCATAAAAAAGCTGACAATAAAACATTTATAGACTATTCATTTCATGGTACAATTCAACATGTAGATGATAAAATTTTATCACAAATGCAAGATTTAATTGATGAAGGTATTACCAGCTTTAAACTTTATACTACATATGGTTTTAAAATTTCAGAAGCAGACATTTTAAAAGTATTTAAAAGGGCTAAAGAATTAAATGCAGTAATAGCTATTCACTGTGAAGATGATGCTATGATTAATCATAAAAAATCAGAATTAAACGCTAGTAATAAATTTGCTGTAAAATATCATCCGATTAGTCGTCCGGATATTTGCGAAGAGGCTTCAGTTGAGAATATGATTAGCCTTGCTAAATTAGTTGATGGGGTAAAAATATATATAGTCCATCTATCTACAAAAGCTGGTCTAGATGATTTAATACAAGCTAGAAAACAAGGTTTAAAAAATATTTTTATAGAAACTTGTTCTCAATACCTATCATTAGATGATTCTTTATATGAAGGCGATGGTGCTTTAAAATATACAATGTCTCCACCTTTAAGAAAACAAAAAGATATAGACGCTTTATGGCAAGGTTTGAAAAATGGATACATAGATGTGATTGCTACCGATCACTGTCCTTTTAATTTAGCTGTTGAAAAACAAATAGGAAAAGATGATTATAGATTATGCCCAGGTGGAGCACCTGGAGTTGAGGAGCGTTTCAGGGTAGTTTATACTGAAGGTGTTTGTAAAGGTAAAATTTCTTTAGAAACTTTTGTGAAAACTATGTGTGAAAATCCTGCAAAAATTTATGGAGTTCCTAATAAAGGAAAACTTGAGCCAAATTATGATGCTGATATCATTATATATGATCCAAATGTTGATGATTATATTAGACATTCAGATTTACACGGAAATGTTGATTATTCAATTTATGAAGGTTTTAAAGTTAAAGGTAAAATAAAAAAGGTATTTTTAAGAGGAGAATTAATTGTAAGTGATAATAAATTCCTACACGAAATCCCAAATGGTAAATTTATAAAAAGAACTATAAACAGTTTTTAATATTCATGGATAATACCATGAATATTTTTGCTATATTTAGTTTTAAACTGAGTATAATTTTTTATTATTTTTGTTTTATTTTATTTTAAAAAATAATAAAAATAATTTATTTTTCTTTATTTTTACGCTTTTTTTGTTACAAATAGTAAAAAAATACAATTACTTTATATTAATTAAGTAAGTGTTTTTTATTATTTTATATAATCAAATTTCAAACCAATTTTAAAAAAAGGAGTTAAATATGGCTGATATCTACGCATTAGATATAAATGGTAAAATTTATGAAACCAGTAAAGATATGCCTCTCTTAAGATATTTAAGAGAAGAGCTAAATATAATATCAGCAAAAGACGGCTGTAGTGAGGGCGCATGTGGAACATGTACTATAATCGTTGATGGTAAAGCAACTAAATCTTGCTTACTAACGACTAAAAAGGCAGTAGGTAAAAAAATTCAAACAATAGAAGGATTTACTGAAAAAGAAAAAGAAGCATTAGTATATGCATTTGGTGTAAAAGGTGCAGTTCAATGTGGATTTTGTATTCCAGGAATGGTTGTATCTGCTAAAGCACTAATAGATAAAAATCCAAATCCAAGTGAAGAAGACATTAAACAAGCAATTAAAGGCAATATTTGTCGTTGTACAGGTTATAAAAAAATTATTGAGGCTATATATTTAGCCGCTGCTATTCTAAGAGGCGATGAAAAAATTGATGAAAGCTATGAAAGAGGCGATAATTTTGGTGTAGGTAGCAAGAAAGCATTTAGAATAGATGTAAGGGATAAGGTTTTAGGACAAGGAATCTATCCTGATGACTATAGGACTGATGGAATGGTTCATGCAAGTGCTATAAGAGCTGCTTATCCTAGAGCTAAAGTTTTAAAAATTGATGCGAGTGCTGCTTTAGCATTACCTGGTGTTATAGGTGTTTTGACAGCAAAAGATGTGCCTGTTAATAAAGTAGGACATATTCAACAAGATTGGGATGTAATGATAGCTGAAGGCGATATTACTAGGTTCGTAGGTGATGCTATTTGCTTAGTTGTAGCTGAGACTGAAGATATACTTAATGAAGCGAAAAAACTTGTAAAAGTTGATTATGAAGTATTAGAACCTATTAGAACTATTTTTGAAGCTAGAGAAGAGAATGCACCTAAAATTCACGAAAAAGGTAATCTTTGCCAGTCAAGACATGTAACAAGAGGTGATGCTAAGAAAGCTTTAGCAGAAGCTAAGTATGTTGTAACACATACTTTTGAAACTCCATTTACAGAACATGCATTTTTAGAGCCAGAATGTGCTATAGCTTTCCCTTATAAAGATGGTGTAAAAATTTTATCAACTGACCAAGGTGTATACGATACTAGACATGAAATTGCACATATGTTTGGTTGGGATCAAGAGAGAATAGTAGTTCAAAACCTATTAGTTGGTGGTGGTTTTGGTGGCAAAGAAGATGTTTCAGTTCAACATATAGCAGCTCTTGCAGCAGTTAAATTTAATAGAACTGTTAAAATTAAATTTTCACGCCAAGAATCATTAAATTTCCACCCAAAAAGACATGCTATGGTTGGAACATTTACACTAGGTTGTGATGAGAAAGGTAATTTTTTAGGACTTGATTGTGAAATTAATTTTGATACAGGCGCTTATGCTTCACTAGCTGGACCAGTTTTAGAAAGAGCTTGTACACACTCAGTTGGTCCATATACATATCAAAATACAGATATTAGAGGATTTTCATATTATACAAATAACCCGCCTTCAGGAGCATTTAGAGGATTTGGTGTTTGTCAAAGTGAATACGCACTTGAAATGTGCATAGATTTGTTAGCTGAAAAAGTAGGAATTTCACCTTGGGAAATAAGATACTTGAATGCTATTGAACCTGGCAAGGTTTTACCTAATGGACAAATTGCGGATTGTTCAACTGCACTTAAAGAGACTTTAGAAGCAGTAAAAGATGTATATGAAGCAAATAGAGGTAGAGCTGGAATCGCTTGTGCTATGAAAAATGCCGGGGTAGGGGTTGGATTACCTGATAAGGGTAGGGCTAAACTTCTAGTAAAAAATGGTATAGTAGAATTATATTGTGCTGCTAGTGATATAGGACAAGGAAGTTCAACTGTTTTTGTTCAAATGGTAAATGAATCTACAAAATTACCTATTAATAAAATTAAAAATATGGGTTCAAATTCTGAATTTGCTCCAGATTCGGGTACTACTTCAGGTTCTCGTCAAACTTTAGTTTCAGGTGAAGCAATCAGAATGGCGTCAGTTGCATTAAAAGAAGAGCTGGATAAAGTAGGTGGAGATTTGAGCAAATTAGAAGGTTTAGAAATTTATAAAGAATATTTTGAGCCTACTGATAAATTAGGAGCTGATGTTCCAAATCCTAAATCGCATATAGCTTATGGCTATGCAACACATGTTGTAATTTTAGATGATGAAGGTAAAGTTACTGATGTATATGCTGCGCATGACTCTGGTAAAGTTGTAAATCCTATATCAATTCAAGGACAAATTGAAGGTGGTGTATTAATGGGTCTTGGTTATGCATTCACTGAAGATTGGGTATTAAAAGATTGTGTACCTACTCAAAAATTTGTAAGTTTAGGATTATTTAAAGCTCCTGATATTCCAAATATTCATGCAATTTATGTAGAAAAAGATAAGTTATTAGGTGTAGCGTATGGCTCAAAAGGTATAGGCGAAATAGCTACAATACCAACAGCACCAGCTGCAGCACTTGCATATTATTATAAAGATGGTAAATTTAGAAATATATTACCTATGCAAGATACTTATTATTCTAAAAAATATAAATTAAAAGCTAAGAAAAATTATTGTGAATTAGATAAATAATTTAAGAGAGAGACTAAAAAGTCTCTCTTTGATATTTTATTATTAATAAAATGCGAATTAACAATTTTATAAATTTTTATAATATTGTAGTTGTAATACAAAGATGATTGTGCAAAAGTTGAATAATTTATTTTAATGTATGATTTTACATAGACAATAATAAAACTAACATAGCTAAACTTTACAATTTTATAATGTTAAATAATATATAAAAAATGATGGAAAATCCATTTATTATTTTTATAAAAATAAAAAAACTATAAAAAATATATATAATATTTTGTTTTCAATGTAAATTGTAAAAGTTAAAAGAAAATAATTTTTTAAAATAAATTATAAAAATTAATTTATTATATAAATAGTTTGTTTTTTTAATTATTATGAAAATATTATTAAGAATTATTCTGTAAAAAGTAATGTTAAAAAACATTAAACACATTAAAGCTAAATTATTTTGAAATTCAAATAATTAAAATAGAAATTATTGTTGGTAAAATTTATTAAAATTAATTTAAATTTAATGCAAAACTTACTTAATTTGAAAAATAAAATTATATTATAAAAATTTTATTCAATTACTTCTTTGTTACAATTATCATAAAAAGTATTTACTATATTATTTGTGCTTGCTTTTTGGTAAAACAAATTTGTAAATTGTCTTTCATTCCCATCAAATATAATTTTAAATTTATCAGGATTTGCACTTCTTGATAATGCTACATAAAGTTGTCCTTGTGCAAAAATTTTATCGCATTTACATACTAATTTTTCTATTCCCATACCTTGACTTTTGTGTATTGTAATAGCATATGATAATTTTAAAGGAAAGGCTGTAACAACCACATCTGGATTTTGCGTTACTTCTGATGGATTAACTCTGTAAATAGCTGCTATTTGTGGATTAGAAAAATAATAAAATTCCTTTGGTTTAATATTATAAATGAAAGAATTTGATTTAATTCTTAATTCTTGTTCTTCTAAATTGTAATCAATAATTTCACCTTGCATACCATTATAATAATTTTCAGCATTATGAGTAAAAATAACTTTTGCACTTTTTTTAAATATAAATTCATCTTCAATAGGCAAGGATTTTAACCAAATATTTAAATCATTTTCCTCTTCTTTGTTTAAGTCTTTATTAAATTTAATTTTTCTTTCATATATAATTTTTGGATAATCAATAGCTCTTAATTTTTCTATATTAATATTTTTAGCTTCAGCATTAGTACCACATATTATTGTATAATCATCATAGTTATTAATGCTATCATTTGTTATAAAATTTCTAAAATATTTAATACAATCATTTGTAATATTACCTAACCTTATATTTTTTAAATGTCTATAAAATTCATTATCATCTAATCTATGTTGCACCTTTAATTCTAAAACCTTAAAATTAAATTTTTCCCAAGCCGGTGTAGTAAAAGCATAACTACCATTAGCATTAACTGGTTCTAATTGATAAAAATCGCCCACTAATAATAATTTTATATGAGAATATCCTAACAATCTTAAAGCTATCATTTCAAATAATTCTGCACTAATCATAGAAATTTCATCAATTATGATTAGATTTATGCTAGATAAAACCTTATGTAAATTATACAAATCATCTTTACTTGTTCTTAGTTCATTAATATTTTTTGCTAATCTAAATTTAAAAAATCTATGAACAGTATCACCACCTATATTAATAGCAGCTAGTGCGGTACTAGCTAATACTACTGACTTAAATTGCTGACTTTCAATAATTTTTTCTATAGTGTATGATTTTCCAACTCCAGCACCACCGGTTAAAAAAACATTATTGTGTTTAAGAATATCTAAAATATATTTTGTATTATTCATATATTAATTTTACTTTATAATTTTTGTATGTTAATTTATTTAATCTATTAATTAAATCATCATAATTATTACCATCATAAGGGTAATATGCTATGCATTCACATGATTTAGAATTTAAAAAAGTATTTATTTCATTACTAATATTTTGAGTAAATTTTTTACTAGCTCCAGAAAATAAAATTACTATACCATCTTCAAATTCAAAAACACAATCAGTATTTCTTAAAATTCCAGCTATCATTTTTTTGTGTTCTTTATTAGGACTTTTTATAAAGGTTAGACAAAATTCAAAACTATCATTTTTCAAAAATCTACTTATATTTGAAATAAAAAAAGTTATTATTTTTTTCATATCATTTTTTGAAAATAGACACATTACTCATTCCTTAAAGTTTTTATAACATTAATATTGCTAGCTTTAATTGCTGGATAAATTGATGATAAAACTACAATAAAAATAGCGCCAAAAACAATTATAAAAAAATCTTGAATACTTAAATTAACTGGTAATTTTGATGAGCCATAAACATCTGCTGGTAATGATATAATATCAAATTTATCTAAAATCTCAATTCCTAAAAACCCTAAAATAACGCCAAAAATAATTCCAGCAAATCCTATAAAACAACCTAAAGCCATAAAAGATTTTCTTACTTCAATCTTGCTAGCTCCTAATGCTAAAAGTAGTGCTATTTCATTTCTCCTATTTAAAACTATCATAAATAATGATGTTATAATGTTTAAACTAGCTATTAAAACTATCATCATTAAAATAAAAAATAATGCTTTTTTCTCTAAGTCAATAGCACTTAAAATATTACCGTTTTGTTCCCACCAGCCTATAATAAAATAATTATCTGAATATTTATTTTTTAATTTTGTAATATCACTTTTAGGATTATCTGAATATATATGTATTCCTGTTATATTATCGCTTTTTAATACTTTTTTTAAATCGTTTATATCCACATAAATATAGCTAGCATCATAAGCATTTAAACCTGAATGAAAACTAGAATTAACATAAAAATTTTTAATAGTTGGTGATAAAGAAAATGCACTAGCACTTAAATTTGTAAAAATAATACTAATTTTATCATTTTCATAAACACCTAATCTATTTGCTAATTCTTGTCCTAAAATAGCTGAATATTTTTCTTTATTATTGTTGTAATATTTATTAAAAATACTATTGATTTTTTTTTCTTTTTCATAATCCACACCAAAAACAACAGCTCCATGTAGTTCATCTTTAAATTTAACAGCAGCTTGAGTTTGAATAAATGGACTTATTAAATAATCTTTATTTAATTCATCTATTAAATCGTCACTAATCAATAAATGTTTAGGATACAGTGTTAAAGGATAGTTCATAGTTAATAATCTATCTATGAAATTTTTATTCATACCATTCATAACCGCCATAGATATTAGTAAAACACATACTCCAAGACCAACGCCTACAAAGGCTAACAATTTTGTAACCATAATAAATGGCATAGATTTATCAAATCTTAAATATTTTAATAATAAGTATTTAATCATATATATTTTTTTATCACTTCCATAATTTCAGTTTCACTCGCATCTTTTACAATCAAATCAACAAAATCTAAATTTTTATTAGTATGTTTATTGCCTAAAAATAACATTATAAATGTATTTGGATTTTTCATCTTTACATGACTAATATTGCTTTTTAGTGTCTCATAATCATAAGATATACAATTATATCCTATTGCTATAATTTTATAATTATTTTTTAATTCCTCTTTAAATGAACTTATACTATCTACTTTTTTATTTAATTTTGCATGTTTTTCTGCAACATTTAATAAATATTCACTAGCTACATTAGAATCTAAAAAAATTAACATATCATTAGATAAATCATTTTCTTTCATATCTATCTTATGTTCTTTTAAAATTTCTAATAGTATATTTTTTAGTTTTATTTTATTAATAGGTCTTCTTATGATATTAGACTTATTATAGTTATCACTTAAAATAATCGTATTTTCTTTATTATAATCGTATTTTTCATCAACAACAACACAAGCATAATCTCTAAAATCACTGATTTTAGAGAAAAATACAACTTTCATACCATACTGTTTTAGTATATTTTCTAATAAAAAATTTTCTAATATATTATCATTAACTACTGCCACTTTTACATTAGCAAAATTAAAATTTAAATCATTTATAAAATTATTATAGTGAGTTTCATATTGTATTGTAGTTTTTGTAAGAGAATATATATTTTTTATGGTTTCATCATTATATTTTTCAATTAATTCTCTTGTATAATCTAAATTTTCCGTATTAGTATATGATAATACCTGATTAATATTTTTTAAATTTCTAGCTTGTTCATTTAGGCGTTCATGTAAAAATTCATTATTGTTTTGTGAATTATTATTTTTTTGTTTTAGCTTATAAATTTCATCGGTTACTAATTTTAAAATTTCATTTAAATCATTTTTACTATTTGTAATACCTATGCTTTTTAAAATTTCTTTTAGTATATATATTTTCTTATCAGTAGTGCGTTTTCTATTAACAGCAGCTATAAAAATTAATAAATTTAAAATAAAAATAAATACTAATAAAATTATGAAAATAGTATTATTGAATAAATTAAAAATAATTCCAACAAGTAAAGCAATACAAAATAAAACACTCAAAAAACTCGGAATCAAAATTCTATCCTTAGTTAAAATATATACATTATTATGTCTATTATAATAAATGAATATTAAATATTTTGCTTTATTTTATTTGCTATATTTTTATTGGTAATTTTTAACAATTCTTCATAACTTGCTTCATAAATTTTTTCATAATTTCCATAATAATTTAAAAGTTTTAGAATGTTAGCCTTTGATATGCCTAATTTTTCTAATTTTGAAGATTTTATATCTTCTTTTCTTTTATGTTTTTTATGATTACTTATAGCAAAACGGTGAGCTTCATCTCTTAGCTTTTGTATTAATTGTAATATTTCATCATTTGGTTTTAGTCTATATTCCTCATCGTTATAATGTAAAATATCTTTAGCAGAACCTTTAGCTCTATGTGATAAATGATTTAGTTTTTCCTTTGATATAGCAATTACATCTAAATTTATTTCATTTTGAGCTAAAAGCTCGTTTGCTAAATTAAGTAAAGTTTTACCACCATCAATTATCCACAAATCAGGGCATGATAATTCATCAAAGGACTTTATTCTCCTTATAAGCATTTCTTCCATTTGATTATAATCGTTATTTGAATTTAAATTATAAATTCTATAATTATTTTTTTCAAATTCATTAGTATTTAAATTATAACTTACCATGGCACCAACTACAGCTTGACCTTGAAAATGTGAGTTATCAAAAATTTCAATTTTATACGGACTGTGATTAAGATTAAAAAATAGTTTTAATTTTTCTATAATATTATTATCAGTATTTTCTAGGGTAATTTTTGCATTATTTTTAGCTAATTCTATCAATTTTAATATATCTTTATTTTTAGTTATTTTTATATTAACTTTATGTTTTGCTTTATTACTCAAATATTCACTAGCTATTTTTGCATCATTATAAATATTTTCAATATAAATATTACTTGGAATTATACCTTCTTTATAATTTGCAAATAATAATTGTGTAAAAAAATCTCCTACTTTATTTTCAATTTTTTCATTGATTACACTAATAACTTTACCATGGTTAATTATTAGCCTAGTACTAGCAATATATTTATCACTACTAACAATAGCAAAAACATCAAAATCTATATCACAAGCTAAATCAACTTCTATATTTTTATTTAAATTATTAATAGTTTTTACCATATCTCTAATTTTTGCTGCTTCTTCGTAGTTTTCATTTTCTGCAAATTTAAGCATTTTATCATTTAAAATACTCAACATTTGCTTAGGATTCTTTAACGCACTTAAAGCACCTTTTAAAATATTACTATATTCATTTTTTACATTAAATTCACAAGGAGCAATACATCTATTAATATCATAAAAAATACATCTTTTTTTACAACTTTTCATTTGTCTTAATGGATAACATAAATATAAAGCATCTAATAATTCTTTAACACCACTTGTATATGGTCCATAGTATTTTATTAAATTATCATTTTTTACTTTTCTAGTAATTTCTAATCTTGGGTATTCATCTGATAAATTTATACAAATATAAGGATATGTCTTATCATCTCTTAATAAAATATTATATTTTGGGTGTAATTGTTTTATGAGTGAATTTTCTAAAATTAAAGCATCTAATTCTGAATTAGTTTTAGTATATTCTAAATGAGTTGTTTGTTCTATTAAATTTATAATTCTTGCTGAATTTCTAGGATTAGCTCCAAACACAGGACTAAAAACAAAATAACTTTTTACACGTTTTTTAAGATTTTTAGCTTTACCAACATAAAGTAATATATTATCCTTATAATATCTATAAACACCAGGTGAATCTGGCAAGTCTTTAATTTGTTTTAATAGACTTAAGTTTTGCATTAGTTTTTTTTATACTTTCCCTTAATTGTTCTACTAAATGATATGTATATTTATTTGCAACATTTTTAAAGTCACAATTTTGAATATCCTTAATTATAATACTAGGAGAATTATTGTATTCATAATCTTTGTAAATTTTAAGAATATTATTACAATTAATTATTATTTCATCATCTTTTATTAAATTTATATAAAAATCATTTGGATTGTATTTTTTATAGTTCTTAATGTAATTTTTTATTGTATTTTTTGTATAGTCACTCTTAAATTCCATTGTTAAAGCTGGATGATATGTTCTAATTCTAAAATAATATGAATAATTATCATTAAAAATATCTCTTTTTTTAAATATATCGCAAATAACTCCATCTTGTGTTAATTTGTGTTTAAGGTCTAGTGGCATACTATTAATAAAAAACTTTATTTGTTTATTTAATTTTAAAAATAAAAGGCTTTTATAATGAGAAGAAAGAATTTCAATAATATCTTTACTTTTTTTAAATTCCATTATTTGTTTTTACTCTTTTCCCTAGTTTTTACTGCTTGCGGTTTTAAAACTGACCCAGTGTACTATGATAACAACGATAAGCAAATGAAAGAACTACCTTTTATTAATTTTAAATAAAATAAAAAACTATTTTTCAAAGGAGAAGCTATGGATATAGCATTTACATGGGCTGGTATTTTATGCCTAGTGGTATTTATCATCGGTTACTATTTTATTGCAGCTGAGGATAAATATCATATAAATAAAACAAAACCAGCAATATTTATTGGGACTTTAATGTTTATAATTTTGGGTATTTATTTAGTTTTAAATAATCACAATACCACACACTTAGAAGAAGAGGTTAAGCATTTAATAGAAGAGATTGCTGAAATAGTGTTTTTCTTAATGGTTGCTATGACTTATATTGAAGCTTTAATTGAGCGTAATGTTTTTAATACCTTAAAATATAAGCTTGTAACAAAGGGATATACTTATAGAAAGTTATTTTGGCTAACTGGGCTTTTAGCATTTTTCATATCTCCTGTTGCTGATAATTTAACTACAGCTTTAATTCTTTCAACCGTTTTACTTACAATTGACAATCAAAAAAAGGAATTTTTAGTTCCTGGTGCTATAAATATAGTTGTAGCTGCAAATGCAGGTGGAGCTTGGAGTCCTTTTGGAGATATTACAACTCTTATGGTTTGGACTGCTGGTAAAAGTCCTTTTATAGACTTTTTCGCATTATTTCCTGCTAGTTTCCTTGGTTGGTGGCTTACTGCGTTTTTATTAAGCAAATTCGTTCCAAATGTAAAACCTAATTTTGATTCAAGTAAAATGAGTGAGGAAAGAATAAAAGATGGTGGAAAAATCATTATTTTATTGGGTGCTTTAACGATTTTTAGTGCAGTTTTAATGCACTCATTATTTGGTTTACCTGCTATGTGGGGAATGATGTTTGGTTTATCACTTTTAAGTCTTTATACTTATAGATTTAATGTCGCTCGTGGTAAAAAAGATATAAATATTTTTCATTATATGACAAAAATTGAAATGGATACATTGTTATTTTTCTTTGGTATTTTAGCCGCTGTTGGAGCACTTCATTTTGCAGGTTGGCTAGCTTATGCTTCAAGATTATATGATTTTGCTGGAGTTACTACTACAAATATCGGAGTAGGGCTTTTAAGTGCTATTGTAGATAATGTGCCTGTTATGAGTGCGGTTTTAAAAGCAAATCCAAATATGAATATAGATGATTGGCTTTTAGTAACTCTAACAGCTGGAATAGGGGGTTCATTAATTAGTTTTGGTTCTGCTGCTGGGGTTGGAGTAATGGGTAAAATGCGTGGAATTTATACCTTTGGCTCTCATATGAAATATGCTTGGACTGTTTTATTAGGTTATGTTCTAAGTGTTATCATTTGGTGGTTACAATTTGAATATTTTGATTTATATTAGGAAAGGAATTTGATGGAAAAGGCAGATATTTTAGTGCTTGATTTTGGGTCGCAATACACCCAACTAATTGCTAGAAGGCTAAGAGAGCAGGGGGTTTATACGCTTATTTTACCATTTAATGTGAGTGTAAATGAAATAAAAAGTTATGAACCTAAAGGAATTATTTTAAGTGGTGGTCCTGCTAGTGTTTATGCAAATGATGCTTATTTTTGTGATAAAGAAATTTTTAATTTAGGATTACCGATTTTAGGAATTTGTTATGGAATGCAATTAATGGCTCATCATTTTGGAGCAGTTGTTGCACCTGCAGGTCATAAAGAATATGGAAAAGCTAGAATTGACATAAAAAGCGATAGTTGCTTATTTAATAATTTACCAAAATCACAAATAGTATGGATGAGTCATTCTGATAAGGTTGAAAATTTACCTGATGGTTTTAAAGTTGTTGCTACTAGCGAAAATAGCCCATTTTGTGCATTTGCAAATGAAGAAAGAAAAATGTACGCTTTACAATTTCATCCTGAAGTGCAACACAGTGAATTCGGTAAAAGTATTCTTAAAAATTTCGCAAAATACGCTTGTAATTGCGAAAGTATTTGGAATATGGGCTCATTTGCTAAGACACAAATTGAAAAAATTAAAGAGCAAGTTGGAGATAAAAAGGTTCTTTGTGCAATTAGTGGTGGTGTAGATAGTAGCGTTGTGGCTGCATTGCTTGCTAGTGCTATTAAAGAACAAACTATTTTAGTTTTTGTTGATACTGGATTGCTTAGAAAAAATGAAAAAGAGCAAGTAGAAAGTATGCTTAAATTAAAATTCGGAATAGAATTAAATACAATTGATGCAAGAGAAATTTTCTTAAAGAAATTAAAAGGTGTAACAGACCCAGAAACTAAGCGTAAAATTATCGGAAATACCTTTATTGAAATATTTGAATATTTTGCAAAAAAACAAGAAGGTGTTGAATTTTTAGCTCAAGGCACTTTATATACTGATATTATTGAAAGTAGCGTTGTAGGTAGCTCGAAAACAATTAAGAGCCATCACAATGTAGGTGGCTTACCTGAAAAGATGAATTTAAAATTAGTTGAACCTTTAAAAGAAATATTTAAAGACGAAGTAAGATTGCTTGGACTTGAATTAGGTCTTACTAAAGACTTAGTATATCGCCATCCTTTCCCAGGTCCAGGACTTGCAATTAGAATTATGGGTGAAGTAAATGAAGAAAGCCTAAATATCTTAAAAGAAGCTGATGATATTTTCATTCAAGAGCTTAAAGCAAATGGTTATTATGATAAAACTTGGCAAGCATTTTGCGTATTGTTAAATGTAAGAAGCGTTGGAGTAATGGGTGATAATAGAACCTATGATAACGCGATAGCTTTAAGAGCAGTTGATGCAAGTGATGGTATGACAGCTACATTTTCTCATTTACCTTATGAATTATTAGAGAATGTAAGTAGAAGAATTATAAACGAAGTTAATGGAATTAATAGAGTAGTTTATGATATTTCTAGTAAGCCACCTGCAACTATAGAATGGGAATAATTTTTATTAGAAAACCATCATTTTGGTGGTTTTCTAGCTTTTTATGTATATTATTTTTTAAATAAAAAATCTAACTAATAAAAATAAAAATGGCAAAAATGCTAGATGAAATTAAAACCTATTGGCAGCAAATAAAAAACGAATACGAAAATAAATATGTGGATAGTTTTTTAAGAGATTATGAAAAATCAAAAGAATTTCTTCAAAGAATGCAAAATTATTTATTAAAAGAACAAACCGAATTTTCTAATAGTATTGATATTGTATGCACGCTTGCTTCTGTAAAATTAGAGCTTAGAGAAAATAAAGATGATTGTATAAAATTATTAAATGATTTTTTAAATAAATTTGAAAATATTTTTAATAATACACAAAAAGCAAGAATTTATACAAATATGGCTTTTTATGCTGATTATTCTACTCTTACATTAAAATATTTAAAAAAGGCTTTTAATTTAAAATCTAATTTTTCACAAACATATAAAGGACTTGGACTATATTATTTTAGTGAATATGAAATTTATCAAGATAATAAAATTTTATCGTTAAGCAAGAAATATTTTGAAATAGCGAAAAATATGAGTGAAAATTACGAAAATAATTTTAATTATGCGGTATGTTTATATGAGCTTAATGAATATGAAAAAGCCAAAGAAATATTTATAAATTTATTAAAACAATATCCTAATAGAATGAGAATTATGCTTTGCATTTCTTATTGTGAAGCATATTTAAAAAATAAAGAAAAATCAAAATTTTATTTACAACAAGTAAAAAGCGACATAGATGATAACTATCATCTAGAAACTGATAATATATCAGAATATGAAATTTATAATGTATATTATGTACTTAACGAACTTGATGAATATTTAAATTACTGGAGTGAAGATGATATTTTAAAATATTATATAGCCGATTGGAGGCATTATTTTTATGCTCTATGGATAAAAAATAAAAAAGAGTTATTTTTTAAATTTGAAAAACAATACAAAGAATATTTTAAAAACTCTATAAAAGAAGCAATTATTGATGAAGATTATGAAAGCGAAGAAGAAAAACAAGAATTTATTGATGATTGTAAAAAGGAGTCAAAAGAATTTGATGAAATAATAGAGAATATAAAAAATGGCATTTTAAAACCTGAAATTAAATTACCCTTATATCCTGAATATTCTTGTTTTATGATAGATTGTATTAGACATAATTTCTAAATATTTGTTTTATAATTTTATAATGTTTATAATAATTTATTTTAAAAATTACATAAAGGAGAAGTAATTATGAGCAAATTTAATCACGAATTTTTTGGAGTAATTGATACACAAAAAGATTTAGACAATGGTTTAGGAGATATTTTTGGTGATGGAATTAGTGTTCTTTGGGAAGAGGAATATAAGGGAATTATAGTAACGCTTTGGTATGATAAAAACTATGAAATTACAAATGAAATTTTAGATATTTTTTCTAATTTTTTAAAAAATTATGACTTGCATGATAAAAATTTAAGACTTGTACTCAAAGAATATTTAAAAAAAGATAATGAATATATAGTTTTTCATAAAGATGCAGGACTTAAAGTGCCTAATGATATATCAGAATTTGTAGAAAAAATGCAAGTAAATTCTATCGCTTTATGGATTGGAGAAGATTTTATTAATGTTGATTTTATGATTAATCCTGATGAAAGTGATGAAATTTTATGCGTTAAATTAAATAATAATCTAGAAGTAAAGAGTATAGATTGGGAAAGCTAAAAAATAAATTTATTGATTTTACAAATATAAATTTTATATGCTAAATTAAATATTTTTATTAGCCATATATATAATTTATAATAATAAAAACATTTATTAGGAGGGGTTGAATGTATAGTATTTTTGATAATGATATAGCTTATAAAGCTTTAAATGATTTAAAAAATTCAAAAAACATTATTGGTGATATTGAAAAATATTTTGATAAAGTGATTAATTCTAAGCATATAGAATTAGATGAATGTTATTATGCTTTAGTATCAGCGGCAATAATTGATAGTGTGGTTAACAATACGCAATATAGATGTGATGAAGATTTTTTAGAATGGGTCAAAACACTTAAAAAGCTTAACTTTTCTTCACTTATACAAAAAGCTATAAAAGCTATTGATAGCATTGTTTTAAGCAATTCTAAATTAAAAGAAATATGGTCAAGCAATAAATGGCAAGTAGCTAATATTGCTATGAAAGAAAGACTTGCTAACAATTTAAATATTTTAGAGCAATGTCAAAAGCTAAATGAAGAAAGTGAATTTGAAAAAATAATCACTATTTTAGAAATTTTAGAAAAAAATATCCCAGAAATTGATAGCGAACTAGCTCGTGCTTACGCAAATTTAGGAGCTAATAATAATGATAAGAAATTGCTTTATAAAGCGATTGAATTATTAAAGCCTCATAAAGTTTATTTTGCCGATGATTATTTTTACAATTACAGAATGGGTTTTGCAAATTACTATCTTAACGAGATTTTAAATGCTTTAAATTATTTTAATAAAGCTTTAGAAATTAAACCTAATGATGAAGATAGTAAAAATTACATTGAAAGTTGTCTAACAATGCTTTCTTTGCCTAAATTTGAAAAAACTTTTAAGAAAAGAGTTGAGAATGCTTGGAATGAGTTTTTAAAAAACGAAGCAAAACTTCGTAATCTTATAGATACTTCTAAAGTATCTGAAAATAGCGAAGAATTAGTAGAATTTTGTGGTGATATACTTCATATCGCTTTTAAAGATATTTCATTTGAATTGGGATTTAACGGCGAAAAATACGAACTTATTCTCATATCAGAAGGAGATTTGATAAATTTATTTGAGCTAGATTATTTTGCAAAAAATACACCGAAGGAAATATTTAAACATTGGAATATTGTATTAGGAAGACAAGCACACAAAAATATGGGAATTGTCATAAGTGATTTAAAAGTTGATGGCAATGATGTAAAAGTTTGGCTTGATATAGATGAAAATGAAACTTGGTATGATGATGTAGATGGTAGATATATTGGCCTAAGTATTTATTGTGAAAAATTATTACCTTTATGTAAAGATGATTACAATAGAGCATATTGGATGCTTGCTGCATTAGTTGACCAAAATTTAGGCGAATTATTTTGTATGAAATATATCCAAGCTTTTGATATTTTAGATACACCTAAAGATGAAAATTTTATTTTGCTTACAAATTTGCCTGAAAAATTACAAGAATTAGATTTTAAATTAGATGTTAATGCACAAAATTTACTTGAAAATTATTTTGGATATAAAGGAGAGGCAATAAAAGATAGTGATGAATTTAGGCTAGATATCATGAGCGGAGTTACTTGTTGTCATCCTATAGTTAATGCTTATTTAAAAAATGATGAATATTATATAAATAAACTATATGAAAATGGTAGTGTAGCTGGGTTTTTGGCATATCCTTTGTGTGATTTTCAAGGTGATGATATAGTTAAAGAAATTTTTAATTTTAGAGATAGCTTAGAAGAATATTTGCTTAATAATTGCGAAAATTCAATAACACTAATCGGCGGTGCTACAGGCGAAAATTATGGATATGTAGATTTTATTGCGTGGGATATAGATGATGTTTTAAAAAATGCTAAAGAATTTTTTAATAATACTGATATTAGATGGGCTTGTTTTAATGTATTTAGAAAAGAGGCATTTTATGTGCCTTTAAAAAATGAAGATACAAAACAAGTAGAGCAAAGCATTACATTTAATCCTAATAATATTGAATAATTTTATGAAAATTTGTATAAGTTAAACGATAAAAATCAATTTTCTCTTTGCATTAAGACATTACAAGAAGTCCTTGAAGAATTTCATAATTATCGCTATTATTATGAATTGGTTAGAGCACTTGAAAATTATGCAATTATTGGCGATAATGGATTTCAACCTTCTTATGACAAGTATAAAAAAGCTTTATATGAAGCAATAGATATTTTAGAATCTATCCGCAAAGAAGGAGAAACAAAAGCTAATTGGAATATGAGAATGGCTTATGCTTATCAATATCTTAATCAAGGAGAAAAAGCCATAATGTATGCTAAAACATGGAGTGAGCTTGACCCTGAAGATGAAGACGCAAAATTGGTTATTAATGAATGCAAAGAAGCAATAGAAAAAAGAGAGAAATAAAATGAATAAAAGCAATATTTATTTTGCAAATTTTGATTTTACGAATTTTTGGGATGATAGTGATTATGCTTTAGAAGAGTATGTAAATGATATTCCATCAGATGAGCTAATGAAAAGCATAGAGAAAGAATTAGGCTATAAATTGCCTGATTCTTATATTTATCTTTCAAAACAGCATAATGGTGGTATTCCTGTTAATACTTGTTTTCCTACAAATAAACCTACAATGTGGGCAAAAGACCATATTGAAATTACTGGGATTATGGGTATTGGGCGAGATAAAGATTGTTCTTTATGTGGGAGATTTGGTAGTCAATTTATGATTAGTGAATGGGGATATCCTAATATTGGTGTAGCAATTTGTGATACTCCTACCGATGGGCATAATATGATTTTTTTAGATTATAGAGAATGTGGAATCAAAGGAGAGCCTAAAGTAGTAAATATTGATCAAGAAAATGATTATGAAATTACGCATTTAGCCGATAATTTTGAGAAATTTATATGTGGTTTAGTAAGTAGAGAAAATTTTAATTATGATTAGTAAAAACAGGCGAAAATGTTTTCGCAAGATGGAGATTATGTAGAGCTTGTAATCAAATAGTACGCTTATTTTAGTGAATAAAATTATTTGATTAGGGGAGGTAGAAATTATGAAAAATATTTATCGTTTCCAAAGAATTGAAGGAAGATACATTCCAGGTATTATAAAAAATGGAAATTATTTTTTTACAACAGTAGCTATTTATGAAGTTGGAGTAATTAACTGTTGAGAAAAAGTTGAGTTTCATGATATTAAAAAAGTAATTGATAGAGATTGGCTATGTTGCGAAATTCCAAATGGAAGGAATTTTTCCATTTTTGAAGTTGGAGATTAGATTATAAAATCAGCTAAATGGACTTACAATAAAGATACTTATTATAAATCTATTGTAGAAAATATAAAAGAGTTAAATCCCTGTATAGAAGAAATTAATACAATAGTAAGAAAAATTCCAAAGGAATATGATAAAGAATTGATGATGATTACTTCAAATCCATTTAAAATGGAATATAAATCTAAATTATACAGCCGTTTAGATGATAATGATACTTTTATTTTTTACAATTTTAAAGGAGAATTTTATTTAACTACTTTAATAGCTTACGAGGACAAAACTTTAAAAATTGGAATGTTAGAAAAAGAATACTTTTCTTTAGAAGAAATAAAAGATATGTTTGATAAAAATATTCTTACAACAGAGGTAAAGGATAAATTTTTTATAAAAGATTTTGCGGAGATAAAAATAGAAAGTATTGGCTATTTTGTAAAAAAAAGCCAAAAATTTAAAGAGATAGAAGATATGATGAAAAAAGTTTGCGGAGAGAAAACAACTCTTGAATTATGTAAAGAAGCATATCATCAGTATTTGTCTTACCAATGTGACTATACAAAAGAGAAATTAAGAAAAGCTTATGAGGCTGTTCCAGAACATGAAAGAATTTATCTAGAGGATATGGATTCTAAAGATTGGGACTACCAAAGAATTTTATATTCTAATGAAAAAAGAGAGGTATAAACCTACTTGATGAAAAGAAAGAAAAAGGGTTAATCAAAGAGGTCCTATTGTAGTAGAGTTAAATTAAGGAGAATATAAATATGATTATAGATGAAAGAAAAAAAGTTTTAGAGCATTTAGTGTTTAAAGCCAGTGTTGCCGGAAATAAAGATTGCTTTGATATGTCAGAAGAATAATTTTTAAAAGAATTTTTAGAAGAAACTAAGCAAGATGAGGAATGGATTGTTTATAAGGAGTTTTCAAAGCAAAGAAAATATGGAACATTTTGTAGCAGCTCCTTTTGTGATTATTCCAACTGTAACTGCAGTTCATGCTTTGCTTGTTGGACTTTTAGTAAGATAAATAGGGTAGAATGAAGAATATGTTATTTATCCATGTTGTAAGCAAGAAGTTTATAAAGAAGCGATTATATGCCTTTTTGTAAGTTTGGAACAGCTTAAATTTATGAATTAGTTAAATAAAACATATAGAAAAAACTTGAGGATTTGGAGGTAAATAAAAAATGTTTTGATAGAACTTATCGAAAAATATTTATTGATATAATAGGTTGACTACTAAATCCCAGTTTATCTAACTAACTATTAATTGTTTTAAGGACACTTACTAAAAAGTAGGTGTCTTTTTTATGTCCATTTTTAAGAAAGGAGGGATATAAGTGGCAAATAGAATAAAGGGTATTACAGTTGAGATTGGTGGAGATACTACAGGTCTTGATAAATCATTAAAAGGAGTAAATTATCTAACAAGTATTATAAAGGAGGATTTATGTGGCTTTTTAAAAGAAAAAAAGAAATAAAAAAAGTTGATGTATATGAGAACAAAGTAGTGTTAGATGATAAAGTTTTAAATTTTCCTTTGTCATTAAAAGATATTTAAGAAATCTTAGGAAAGCCAAATCGTATTTATCAAGCAAATGAAGTGCGTATGAAATATATTTATGATGAGTTAGGAATTGTTTTTGGTGCAACTTTATCAAATATAAAAAAAATTTTATAAATCTTGCAATATTGATGTAGATGATAATCACAATATTAACTCTATTATTCTTTATTTAGGAAAAACCGTCATACCGGCAACCTATGAAAAAGATGATGAATTACCTTCTAAGACTTGCAATGCAATGGTGATGTTTGAAGGTAATAAGCCTCATTTTTGGGGTGGCTCTACTTATATTAGTGATTTTTGGATATATTATGGCGAAAATATAGATGGTGAAATCAAAAAATTAAACAACACTCTTTCTATCCATTTCTCACCAAAACCTATCAAAAAACCAGCTAATTATAAGATTAAAAATAATCTTGTAAACGCCTTACATTTTGATAATTTAAATTTTAAACTTGCCGTTATACAAGTGTTGATGTATGATTTAGAAATTTTAGAACCATATTTTGATATTTATGATTTTGCAGAGCAATATAATGGCAAAGAAATTGATACAGAAAGCGAAACTATTATAAAACCTGCACTTAATTTTTTCAAAAAATTGCCGATACCAAAAGAGCTTGCAACTAAGGTTGAGGAAATTTATATGGATGGCTGAAATGACATATATCTGAATATTATTCCGCAATGGGACGGCGAAGATGGGATTTTTGTATAAATGAGATAACTTTACTAGAGTTAAAACAATTCCCAAATCTTAAAAAAGCGACCATAATGAGTAGCAATTTTGATAAAGTAGGAGAAATTTTTAAAATAGCAGGTATTGAAGTAGAATTGTTATAATAAAGTATGTAAAGAAAAATAGTTTTAAAATAAAAATTAAATTATTGCTTCAGATGTAATATGGATTATATATATGATAAAATAGTAATATTATTAAATTAGTATTGAAAACTATAATTTTCAAACAATTATTTATCCCACTAATTTTATTAATTTGTTTTACTTTTTAAATTTAGACAAAAAAGTATTGTTTTCCATACTTTATATTACTTAACTTTATATAAATTTTACGTGTTTTAAAGCTTATATCTTTCATACTATATAATTTTAAAACATTCAATAAAAAATTTTCACACTTTTTATATGTATAATTTTATATATAAAAATACATAAAATTATACATAAAATTATTAGTAAAATATTATGATAATTTTATATATTTAACTATATAGCAAGTAAAATATAAATTTATATTTGTACTATTTTTTCTATAGATAAAATATTTAAAATAATTTTATATTGAAAACATTTTTTGATATACTAAAATAAAAAAGGATATAAAAATGAAATACCCTCTTGATTGTGAAGAAAATTTTAATAATTCTATGTTGTTTTGGCTTAGTAAATTTTTGAAATTCAAAATAAATTCATTGTCTAATAAATTACTAGATAATCCAGATTTATTGCGTGATATTAATATAAAGTTAAATACAACTCCAAAAAATATAACAGAATTAGATAATTTAGCAAAACAAATTAGAAATATAGGTATAATAGGAATTAATACTTATTTTAATCCATTGAAAAAATTTTATGAACAAATTATTCATTACAAGCTCTACTCTCTTAAAATAATTGATGAGGATTTAGTTATTGAAATTCTTGCAAGTATTACAGCTGGTCTTAGTGATGCTAGTAAAAAAAATTATAAGATAGCTATAGTTAATTTTTTTAAATTTTTAAATTCTCAAAATAAAGATGACGATGGTAGTCATGTTTTTGAAATAGAATTAAAAAATTGGCTTGGTCTTAAAGCTAGTGCTGGTCAAAAATTACCTGAATATATGAATGAAGAGCAAATGAAATTATTTTTAAAAACATTAGATGAATTTAATTTTAAAAGTAATTCCGACAGAAACAAATTAGCCATAAAAATAATACTTTTTACAGGTATTAGGGTTAATGAAGTTTTAAGATTAAGATTAAAAGATATTAGTTTTGAAAATGAATTAGTCAGTTTAAGAATTCACGCAAAAGGAAATAAATATCGCGTGGTATTATTAGATATAAATTTAATAAACAATCATTTAAATTATTTAAAAAATATAATAGCACAAGATGATTTTATTTTCATTGGACGCAATAGTAAACCACTAACACAAGCTTATATTTCTAGACTAATTGAAAATGTCTTATTACAAGCAGGGATTAGAAAAGAAAAAAATGGAGCCCATATGTTAAGACATAGTTTTGCTACCCTACTCTATAAAAAAGAAAAGGATTTATTATTAGTTCAAGAAGCCTTAGGTCATGCTTCGCTTAATACTTCAAGAATTTATACTCATTTTGATAATGATAAATTAAAACTAGCAGCAAAAATCGCTAAAAATTTAAAAGATGACTCTTAGCATTATCAAAAAAGCTATATTCATTAATATTTTATAATTTTAAAATATTAATGAATTTTATACTATTTTCAGTATAAAAAATACTAAAATATTTATATTTTACAATATTAAACTTATATTAATATTTTTATATTTTAAAAAATAAACAAACAATATTTTAAAGAAAGCTTAAATATTTTAAAAAAGCGCAAACACATAAAGTGTTTGCAATTATTATTTTATTTCAATAGTTACACGCCTATTTGGTTTTAAGCATTTTACTTGTTGCTCTTTTTTATCTACATTAGCACAGATTTTAACTTGTTCTCTTTCGCCTATTATATTTATTTTTATTTTTTTGTAACCTAATTTTAAAAGTTCATTTTCAACACTTTTTGCCCTACTCTCAGCTAAGGTTAAATTATAATAATCACTTCCAAAATAATCAGTATGTGCCCTTACATAAATTGTAGTATCTTTATCAATATTACTGACAAATTTCTTAAGTTTTTTGATTTCATCATTTTTTATATCAAATTTATCAAAATCAAATAATAATTCTATTTCTTTTTCTTGCATAATCTTATTATCTTTTTTCTCAATTAATTCAATACAATTTTTTGGCTTATAAAAAAAACTTTGTGCTTTTTTATTTTTATCAAAAATAATCTTGTATTGACATTGAATAATATTATTATCGCTAGATATAAAATTAAATAAATAATCCCATTCAACCGGAGAAAACATTCCTTCGGAATAATGTGGATGACTGATTAATGCATAAATTTGATCCTTAGTCATATCTTTTTTTATTTTTTTAAGATTTTCTATATTAGGATATGTCCCACCTTTTATCCAAGCAGAATCAATTTTTGGCCACCTTACTTCATCATATTTCATTATTCCATCTTTTGGGATATTTTTAGTAATATAATCAGAACAACCAAACATTAATAAAGATAAAATTCCAACCGTTATTTTTTTATACATAAAAATCCTTTCATCAAAAAAGAGTTTAAAACTCTTTTTATATTACCAGTGAAATCCAACTGAAGCTGCTCCACCTACATTTCTTTGTGAATCATAACTCATAGCACCTTTAAATACCCACTTGCCACTATCAGACATTTTTGATATTCCAAAAGCTGCTGCATTTTGTCCATTATATGTTCCATATCCTAAAGAAAACATTCCTTTACCAGGTATAGTTGATTGAGGTAAATTTCCTACAGCTAAAGCATTAGCAGTTCCTGCATTTGCTTCTTTTTTATTTTTATTAACAATTTCATTTAAGCGAATATTATCTCCCTTAATACTAGCTATCGCATCATTTATATTATTTGCACCAGTACCACCGATATTTAAATTTTTATTAATTTCAATTTTACCTGTCTCTTCATTTACTGTAACAATTTTACCTTCTGGTAATTCATAACCAGCACCTAATATCATAGTATGAACTGTTTCTACTATTTGTGAAACATTCGCTGCATCTGTTTGTTTTGTTCCAGCTGCAACATTTTGAATCTTTTTACCACCAGCATTTATACCATCATTATTGATAACGACATCACCAGATTTAAATTCATTAGCTACTACTTGATTTGCAGTAATATTATTAAATGTAGGATTTTTTTTCATCTCTATTTTAATTACTCCATTACCTTGATTATATTCATAAGTAGTTGTAATATTATTTGATGAATAATTTTCACCAGCAACTTTTTCGCTTCCTATAACACTAAGCCTTGATCCTAAATTTTGTTGAGTATTTGTATCATTACCAGTATTACCATTAAATACCAAACCTTTATTAACAGTATCAATAATATCATCAATGATAGCGGTTACTTCTTTATGTGTTTTAGGTTCATCTGTTCCATCACTATTTTTTATAGCATGAAAATCAGGTTTTGCAAAACCATCTTTACTATCATTAAGTGCAAGTCCTAAAGCCTCTCTTAAACTATCTAATTGACTACCATTAATAACATCTTTAGAATCCTTACTAATATCTCCATTAGATACATTTGTAATTTTTGCATCATTTACATTTAATTCGTTTTTGTCCTCATCAAGTGTAATTTTTGTAGCACCATTAGTAAGTGATGAAATTTCATCCAAGTCACCTTTTACATTTATCTCATAAATATCATGCCCATCTAAACCTTGACTGCTTACAATATTTACATTTTTACCTTCTATCACTTCAGTTCTAGCACTAGCTGTCGCTTTATTTACAATATTAGCTACATTATCTCCAGTTACGAAAGCATTATTAGGTGTATTACTTGTAATTGTTTTACCATCGCCTGATATACTTAATTCTGATTTTACAACTGATAAGTCATAAATTGTTTGTTTATTATTACCTAATTGCTCTTTAATATTTACCGAACCATCATTTGACACAACTTCAGTTTTTGCCGCATTAATATTTTCGTTTAATTCATTTTTTAGATTATAAATTTGACTACCATTGATAGCATCTTTTGAATTAGCATTAATCTCACCATCAGCTACATTTGTAATTTTTGCACCATTTACATTTAATTCGTTTTTATCCTTGTCAAGTGTAATTTTTGTAGCACCATTAGTAAGTGATGAAATTTCATCTAAGTCGCCTTTTACATTTATCTCATAAATATCATGCCCATCAGCTCCATTAGTAGCTACCACGCTTACATTTTTACCTTCTATTACTTCAGTTCTAGCACTAGCTGTCGCTTTATTTACGATATTAGCTACATTATCTCCAGTTACGAAAGCATTATTTGGCGTATTACTTGCTATAGTTTTTCCGTCATTTGATATGCTTAATTCTGATTTTACAACTGATAAATCATAAATTGTTTGTTTATTATCACCTTGTCTTTCAGCAATATTTATTGACTTATCATCTGATTCCACTTCAGTTTTCGCTGCGTTAATATTTGTATTTAATTCATTTTTTAGATTATGAATTTGACCACCATTGATAGCATCTTTTGAATTTTCAGCGATATTACCATCAGCTACATTTGTAATTTTTACAGGAGAACTATTACCATTACCTTTTAATGTGATTTCATTGTCTTTAAATTCAATTCCACTTTTACCATTATTATTAATAGAATTACCATTAATAACAGTAGAACCATTATTATCTTTTATTGTAACTTCACTAAATTCAGGTTTATCTTTAAAACCTATTACAATTTTATCATCTTTTACAACTGAAGCAATATTTTTATTTGTGTAATCATTACTTACATTATTGCTTTCAAAATTAAAATCGCCTGTAGTAATTGATAATGTATCACCTAGCTGTTTTGTAGTAATTATACCATTATCAGCATTAAACACCCTACCCTTATTCATAGCTAATATCAAATCATCAATAGCATCTTTATAACTTGTAGTAGGAGCATTTTTACCAGCTGTAATCGCTGTAAAATTAGGTGCTTTAAATCCATCACCAGTATCATTTAAACTAAGACCTAATTTATCACCTAAATCTTTCAACTGGCTACCATTGATAGCATCAGTTGAATTATCAGTAATACTACCTTTAGCTAAATTTGTTAATTTTGTAGGAGTAGTTGATGTGCCGTCTGGATTAACCATAGATATAACAACATCATTAGAATCAACTTTTGAATTCATATCAGGCTTACCATCTTTTATTTTATAAAATTCATCACCAACTTTAGTAACTTGTGTGCCATCTGCGGTTGTAAATTGTATAGGCTTATCTACATGAACATTATAAATCGTTTGATTATTTGTTCCTACTTCTTGTGTAATTATAGTTGCACCTGTGCCTGTTACTTCGGTTTTTGAAGCGTTAATACTTGTATTTAATTCATTTTTTAGATTATGAATTTGACCACCATTAATAGCATCTTTTGAATTTTCAGTGATATTACCATCTGCTACATTTGTGATTTTTTGATTACCAGCATTTATACCTTTGTCTTTCTCAATTACTATACCACCAACATCAACTTTATCAGCGTTAATATCTTTAAATGTAGGACTGTCTTTGAAACCTATTATAATTTTACCATTTTCAGCTTTAGTTTGTAAATTACTACCAACAAAAACATTATCTATATTACCAGCATTTATATTTAGAGTCGAACCTAATGCTTGTTTTGTTGTTCCAGTATCAGCATTAAATGTTAAACCTAAATCTTTTAAATAATCTAAGCCTGTATTAACGACATTAGCTACATTACCAGCTGTTACTAATTTATCAGCACCAGTAGGATTTACTATTTTACCATTATTATCATTACTTAAACTTGCTGTTAATGTATTAACTGTGATAGTTGTTTTACCATTATTGTCAGTACTCACATCTACACTTGTAGTATTTGGAGTAGTAGTTACAAATTCAACCTGGTTGCCACTGGTAATTAGGTGTTTATTAGCATTATTTTCACCTGATACATTCCAACCTATTGCACCAAGCATATTATCAATAGTAGGTGCGTCATAGAATGTATTTGCAACATTTGGTGTAGTTGGTATTGTAATAACGCCATCGGTAATTGTAGGTTTATTTGCTAGATTAACATTAAATGTAACCTTTGTAGCACCATTTTCATTGACAACATTTGCCGTAGTTCCTGTGCCATTAGCAAAATTTACCTTGCTATCTTTTCCTATTTCAGCAACTTTTTTGTCATTACCTCGAATTTCCCATTTGCTACCATTCACAGCGTTTGTTACAGCTGCATCAACATAATCTTTATTCGTAGCGTCCTTACCATTTGTAGGAGTTGCTACATTTGTTATAGGTTTATTACCTGCATTTATACCTTTATCTTTATCAACTACTACATCACCAGCGATAAATTTATCTGCTTTAACCTCATTAAATGTAGGTTTTTCACTCATTTTTATAGTGATAGTCCCATCACCATTTTCATTTTTATATTCTGTAGTAATATTATCACTAACATAATTTACACCATTAGTAGCTGCTGAACCTACAACACTAAGTTTTGAGCCTAAATATTGAGTATTTTCACCAGTATTATCTGCAAAAATCATTCCACTATTTACTCTATCTATAGTGCTATTTAATACATTTAAATAAGTAGCTTGATTAGTCGTTATATTTTTTCCTTGCTTATCTTTTAATGCTGTAAAAGTAGGATTATCAAAAATGGTATCATTTGAATTTAACCCTAAAATATTACCTAAATTATGTAATTGTGAGCCATTAATAGCTTCTTTTGAACTATCACTAATGGCACCGGCTGCTACATTTGAAAGTTTTACATTACTACCTAATAAACTAACATTATCATCATTAAATTTTATACCTGTAGTATTAGCATTATTATTTTTACCTTGTATAGAATTACCCGATATTACCATATTATTAGCATTATTATCACCGACCTTAACACTATTAAATTCAGGATTATCCTTTAAACCTATAGCTAATTTTCCATCTACAATGCTGGTTTGTAAATTTTGACCCTTATGATCATTGCCTATATCATTAGCTACTACTTCTAATGTTTCATCAAGCTTCTTACTAACTTCGCCATCTTGAGTTTTGAATGTTATGGCTTTTTCTTTAAATGCATTTAGTTCATCATTTTTTGCTGTAATCTTAATAGTTGTAGTCTTATCATCATTTTTTTCAACCACTACTTCAGTGGTTTTGTCATTGCCTGATATAAATTTAACATTACTATCATTTTTAACAAAATTTTGAGCACCATTTTTATCTGAAACACTCCAGCCTATGTTATTTGCTATTGTGTTAATAGATTTTACATCATAAAAACTATTTTCATTATTTTGAGCTAATACTACTTTATTATCATTATTTAAAGTAGCACTTAATTTATCTACATTAAATGTAACCTTTGTATTTCCACTATCATCAGTAACACTCGCTGTCGTGCCTGTACCATTTACAAACTGAACTTTATTATCCTTGCCTACTTTATTGACTTCAGCACCATCATTACCTGCGATAATCCATTTATGATCATCAACATATTTTTTATTTGCCGCATCATTATCATCTGTAGGAGTTTCTACATTTGTAATTTTTTTATCACCAGCGTTAATACCATTGTCTTTATCAATAGTAACTTTACCAGCTGTAAATTTATTAGCTGTAACTTCACTAAAAGTAGGTTTATCGCTAAAACCAATTTCAATAGAATTGCCATTTATTCTAGTTTCTAGATTAGTTCCTTTATAATCATCAAAATCATTTGTAATAATAGCTAAACTTTCACCTAAATTCTTATGAATTTTACCTGCTGTTCCGTTATTATCAGCTGTAAAATCTAAGCCTAAATTTGTTAAATCAGTTTTTAATTCATTTAAATTACTAGCTACATTACCAGCTGTGATAAGATTATCTTTATTATGACTACCTGTAGTATCTGCGACATAATCTCCATCAGCACCCTTTGATACAGTAGTAGTTTTTGTCGCTATTTTAATGGTCGGCTCGTTTGCATTAGTTTTATCTAATGTTACACTTAATGTATTATCGCTATCACTTTTAAATGAAAGTTTTTTCCTATCTATTTCAGTTGTTAAATTATTATCTATTTCAGCATTATTAGTTCCGTCGCTTACATCAAAACCTATAGTATCAGCATAGGTTTTCAAATTTGAAGCTGTGTAATATAACTGAGAGCCGTTGATTGCGTCAGTAGAAAATTCATCTACTACACCAGCTGCTACATTTTGGATTTGCCTTTCTTTACCAGCTGAACCAACTGAAAATACTGACATTGATTTATTTTTAATTTCTTTAGATGCATTTAATCTTTCGTCTGAGCTAAGATTTATATCCTTAGACTTAGTAAATAGCGCTTGATATTCATCTTGGGTTAAAAATTTATTATCTGGTTTAGCACCTACGTTATCATTGTTCTCAATAGAATTTATTGAGAAAACATAATTACCAGTATTTACCCCTGTAACTTCTGAATCAGCTCCGATAGCAACACTACTAAAAATATTTGTACTACCAACTATCTTTGCACCATCACCTATAGCAACACCTTTGCTAACATCATTTATAGCATTTCCTAATGATATAGATTTTTCGCCATTAGCTTGAGAATTTGAACCTAAAGCTATACTATAATTACCTTTAGGTAAAGAATTTCTACCTATACCTATAGCTTGAATTCCAACTAAACTCATATCATTTTCTTTACCGACTTCTGAACCAGCACCATAACCTATCAAAACCGATGAATCATTAGCATTTTTTATACCAGTTCCTAGTGATATAGAAAAATCACTTTTTCCAATTTCATTACTAACATCAGCTCCTATAGCTATTGAGTTTTCAGCCCTTGCCCCGTCGTTTTTATAATTGCCATCAGCTTTTGAATTTATAGAAAAATATGGAGTATAGTTTTTAAGTGCTACTGCATATAACTGCGACCCATTTACGGCGTCAGTTGATGTAGGTGAAATTTCTCCAGCTGCTACGTTCATAATCCTACGCTCACCACCAGCATAACCAACGCTAACACCACCTATTGAAGTAGCTCCTGCAAATATATCAGCACTTCCTGTTTCTCCACCATACACTATCGCTTTTTTTGTTCCTTTAAGTATAGTTCCTTTTGTAATGGTTCCATTTGAGCCACCAGTAGTAGTAGAACCTGCTTGGTTATCTTTATCAAGATTTTTCGGAGCATTTGCAGTGTTTTCAGTATTTATAAAATTACTATATGTAATAGTAGAATTATCGCCCAAATATAAAGAATTACTAACTTTAGCTACAACATTATTACCTAAAACATATGTATTTGCACCAGTTACGTTATTATTATTACCTATTGCAAATGAATTATTCTTAACAATTGTATTTTTATTACCAAAAGCTGCAGAACTATCAACACTCGTTAGAGTATTTTCATTACCAATAGCTATTGAATTTTTTGAACTTGTAGCATTATTGCTATTACCAAATATTTGAGTTAGATTAGAATTTGATATATTTTTATTACCAATAATACTAGAATTACCAGAACCTGAACCGTTATTGCCACTACCAATTAAATTTAAAGAACCTTTACCTGTTTCGTTAAAATCTCCACCGCTAGATGAAGTTATATTGTTCCTACCGATTATAAACACACTATCTGAATTTTCATCACTGTTTTTGTATCCAAAAATAAGTGAATTTTTTGTATTAGTAGATTTATTTTCATTACCAACTAATTGAGTATTATTTAAACCTTTGTTATCAACATTGTTAAAACTTTCATTTTTATTTCCTAAAAGAAAGCTATTTTGAGCGTCGTCTATTTGGTTTCCTATACCTACAATTGTGGTATCACTGCTATTTTTTATTGTATTATTGCCTCCGATAGCATAGGCTTTTCCACTGCCATTTTGCTTAGTACCATTATTCGTAAATGCTTGAATTTTATTATCATTTCCGAATATGCCTGAATTTATGCTATCACTTATACTAGAATTATTACCTAAAACAATAGCATTATCACTCTTTGCTGTCGCATTAGGGCCTATTGCCACTGAGTTTGTAGCAATAGCTCCATCATTTTTCTCGTTACCTGTTTCACTAGAATTTACCGAAAAATACTTTATAGTGCTACCTGATTTTGATGAGATAGTAATAGTTGTTGTTTTATCACTATCTGAATTTTCTACGCTAACAGTAGTATCGCCACCACCTACAAATTTAACTTTTTTATCATTTGTTATTTTATTAGTAACTTGAGTATTATTATTAGTTCCAGAGATATTCCAACCTACACTATTTGAATATTCCTTTAATTTCTCAGCTGTAAAAAATAATTGCGAACCATTAATAGCGTCAGTTGAAGTCGCACTGATATCTCCTGCAGCTACATTTACGATTTGGCGTTCTTTACCAGTATCTCCTACTGAAAACACCGAAGTACCCGAAGTACCATCTTTAGGGAGTCCAGCTACAGTATTTGTAGCAAGTGTAGTAACAGCAAATGGATTATAAAAATAAGTTCCACTTGTATTAGCATTCTTAGTTTTAGAATAGCTACCCATTGCAACGCTATTATCATTACTAGCGGTTGCGTTTTGTCCTATAGCTATAGCACTATCATTTGCTGAATTAGCCATGTAACCTATAGCTATAGAATTATTCTTTTGAGCCTGTGATTTAGACATTATAGCTAGGGCATATTCGCCACTGGTAATAGCAACCTTCTTTGTTAAAGTACTACCGTCTGTAGTAGTTTCTGAAGTTGTTCCAGCTTTAGAATCTGAACCTAATGCTAAAGAATAATTGCCTATAGCCTGAGAGTGCGTTCCTAGTGCAACTGAACCATTACCATTAGCTATCGTTGGTGTCCAATAACCACTTCTACCACTATCATCGCCACCTATAGCTACAGCACCATAACCAAATGTTTTTATATCATTTCCTATACCGATTGATTGATCTCCACTAACAAGTAAGCCAGAGCCTATACCAACTGATTGTGCTCCAGATACAAGGGTAAATGATTGAGCATTATCAGTATGACCATTATTACTTCCTATAGCGAGTGATCTATTACTTGTTGCATAAGTGAATGCACCAATAGATGTTGAAAATATACCACTAGCTAATGCATAATTACCTATACTAAGTGATTTTTCACCTGTTGATTGATTTATTGTTGGTTGGCTTACTTTAGAAAGATATTTATTAACTTCACTATATACCGAACCAGCATAATTACCTAAAGCTAAGGATTCTTTTCCATTAGCTAAAGCATTTGGTCCTATTGCCATAGCATTAGTTCCTTTTGCACCTAGGCTATCTTTATTACCTGTGTCAGTCGAGTTTATTGAAAAATACTTAGTATACATATTCAAAGTAGTTGTATTACCGGCCGTATTTAAAGATAATTCTATATTATTAGCACCATTATCACCTGTTTTGAAATTTACAATATTGTCATTTATTATCTTAGTATTACCAGCGCCGTTTGCTTGTATTTTCCAACCTACAGTATCAGAATAATTCTTTAAATTTTCAGCTGTGATATATAATTGTGCTCCATTGATAGCATCGGTTGATGTTGCACTCACTACACCTGGAGAAACATTTTGAATTTGTCTAGTTAATCCACTTTTACCTATTGAAAATACAGTTGCTCTACTTTCTACTGATATAGTTTTACTATTATTCATACCTGCTGTGTAGGTGTAGTCTCCTGTATTTAGACTATTAGCTACTGATTCGCTACCTATAGCTACAGCATTATTAATGCCACTCCCTACTTGTGCTACTTTTCCTATCGCTATTGCGTTATTAGAACTCACACTAGAACCCCACATCATTGCTAGGCTATATTCATTGTTTGCTATAGCATTAGAACCTAAAGCAAGTGAAGCATTTCCTGTTGCCTTAGAAAGAGAGCCCACAGCTACTGCACCATTTCCAGTAGCTTCAGTAGTTACATATTTTGTGCCATTTATAGGTATAACTTCATCACCACCTATAGCTATAGAACCTGCTCCACTAGCATTACTTTTTTTACCTATAGCCACTGAACTACTACCTGATGTTTTAGCCGTATTACCTATAGCTATTGAGTTATTTTCTGTAGTTGTCGCTGTATTACCTACGGCTATTGAATTTTCACCACTAGCACTAGATCCCCACATCATAGCCAAACTGTAATTACTGTTAGCATTAGCGTTAGCACCTAAGGCTAATGACGCTGTGGCTGTAGATTTAGTATGGGTTCCTATAGCTACTGAACCTTGCCCTGAAGCTGTAGTTCTTGGATAACCTAAATTATTAGATAAACTTCCCATATCATCACTACCTAAGGCTATAGCACCCTCACCTGTAACATCAATATCGTTACCTATACCTATAGATTGTCTTTTCGTAACATTAATACCAGTTCCTATGCCTATTGATTGCTCACCAGTAACTGTTGTTTTACGAACACCATCGGTCCCAGCACTATCACTACCTATAGCTATAGCCCTTCCTGTATTAGCCTTATCACTAGTTGCTGTAGAATTATTTCCTATAGCCATATTATTATTAGAATCAATATTGACATTATTACCACCACCAGTCACTGCATACAAATCAACTGGAGTGCAAAATATTACCGAACTTACAATTATACTTAAAGCTGGATTTATACTAAAAAATTTACTAAAAACCCCACATTCTTGATTAGATTTTGAGTTACTAACTACTGCTCTTTGACCTTTACAAAATGAAGATGACTTTTCACTGATAGGGACATATCCTATACCTTGTTTAAATGTGAGTTTATAATTTTTATTCATTAAATATTCCTTAAATTAATCGCTAATACATATAATTAACGAAATAAAAGTTAATTTTTTTCATCTTTGTTACATTTTTTCACAACATACCCATAAAAAATGGAGGGTCATTATAACAAAAAAAAAAAAAAACACGAGTATATACTTTGGTGAAATTTTGTATTTTTTTTAAAAAAAATTGATTTTTTGCTATGCAACTAGCTATTTTTTAAAAAATTATTAAATATAAAGCCTTGTAATCTAAAAATGATTTGTTTTATAATGTTTTCTTGGTCTAAAAATTTAGTGCTTTTTAAGATTAAAATTTTGTTATTGAATATAATTACTTATTTATACAATTAATTAATAACAAAATTTATATTATAAATATGTTTAAATTTTAAATAAATACTAAATATGATTTAATATTTATCTAAATGCCATTTTCATTTAAGATTTTATAACTTTTACATCCAGCTTCGCTTCTTAAATCACAAGCCTTGCCAAAATATTCTTTAGATATTTCTAAATTTTTTCTAGAATTATCAATGTTTGCATAAATTTTACCTAATTGTTCGCAACTTTTAGCGTTTTTATTCATACATAATTTATGTTTTAATGATAATGCTTTTTTTAATTGCTCTTGAGTTAATTTAGGATACAAATTTTCTAATGTATTACACGAATTAGCGTATGATTTAGAACAAGCATTTTCTAACAAACTAATACCTTTCATAATGTCTTGTTTAATATTAAATTTAGAATTAATGAAAATATCAGCGGCTATCATACAACTAGAATATAAGTTTTTTTCACAATTTTTTGAGTAAATTTCTAAACTTTTTGAGATATTTTGTCTAACTCCTGTGCCGTTTTTGTAAAAATCAGCTATTTTTTCGCATGATTGTAAGTATTTTTTATCACACGATTTTTTGTATATATCATACGCTTTAAAAGAATTTTTATCAGTTCCTTGTGCATTTTCATACATAAATGCTAAAATATAGCAAGAACCTTGCTCTTCATTATCACAAGCCTTATTTAAATAATACATAGCATTTGTGTAGTTTTGTTTTAAAATCTTACCTTCGTAATACATCACGCCTAAAATATTACAAGCATCTTTATTATTGTCATTACACAAGCGTTCAAATTTAATTAAGGCTGATTTTATATTGCCTAAATTAAAATCTTTTCTAGCGTCATCAATAGTTAGTGATAATGCTAATGTAGTAAGTAATGCAACTAAAAAAATCTTTTTCATAATAGCTCCTAAAACTTCACATAATACTTAAAAGTAGTGAATAATTATAGTATAAATGGATTTTTATATATCTTTATGATAACTTAAAAAAATCAATATAAAATTTATAAAAATACGGATATATCAACAAAAGATAAATTTTTAAGAACTTGAAAATTTAAAAAATAAATTAGAATTTAAAAATATTTAATCAAATTTTCTAAAAGTAAAAATATAAAAATTAAATAGATAAAAAGTCACTAAAATAAATAATATTTAATAAAATTAAGATTATGAAAGAGCTTTAAAATAAAATTAAAAAATATCAAAAAATTGTGTATTGCTAAAGAATTTAACAAAATATAAAAAGTAATATTATGATAAACCTTTTTTGAGCTTTCTTATAATAAATCTTGCTGGGTGCAAGGCTTGTTCATAACTTTTTAACATACCACTAGGGATACCTTTGATATTGCTTACAATTAATCTAGCACTTGTTAAACTAGTAGCAAGTCCTCTTGACCCGTGTGCTGTACTTATGAAAATCCTTGATTTTTCTGGTATTTCTTGTGGTTTTGTTTTTGTAAATTGTAAATTCTTATATGTATTAATGTAATAATCATCAGTTCTAATAGCACCAACTATCGGGAATCTATCTGATGAATAACATCTATAACCTACTCTATTGCCGATTATTAAATGGCTTAAATCCTTAGAAAATACACTTTTATAATTATTGATATTTATTAGGTCATAACTTGGATGAGCTGGTGCTATTAAATTTCTATCATAGGTTGCACCTAAAACCATAACGCCATTTTTTGCAATAGTTAAGTATGCTTTAGAACTTACTGAGTGTTTTAGTTTATAATCTGATTTTAACCAAGTTACTTGACCTCTTTGAGATGATAAGGTTAAATGTTTAAAAAAATTATTAACACCTGTAGCAAAAATAACAATATCAAATTCTTGACTTTTGTCATTAAAATTTAAAATAACACTATTCTCATTTTCGTTAAATGATAATAGCTCATGATTTAAATAAACTTTAGCCTTTGAAAGTGAAAATATATAAGGGACTAATTTATAAGGTTCTAATGCTCCACCGTCTTTTAAAAATGCAAAGTCATTATAAAATTTTAAAAATGGATTATCCTTTTGCATAACAAATCTACGCTTTAATTCATCATTAAAGGCATGTTCTAAAACTCCATTTAGTTCAATACCTAAATTTTTATATAAATTTGAGCTATGCCAAAAAGAAAATTCACTAAACTGACCTAACAAACTTTGTGGATTTTGTATAAGCATCGTTAATAACCCTATTTTATTACCACTACCTTCGTTTGCTAATGTGTTATGTCTTTCAAAAACACTTATTTCATAATCAAATTTAGATAATTCATAAGCTAAACAAGCACTTGCTACCCCACCACCTACTATAGCTATTTTTTTAGCTTTTAATGGTGTTTTTGCAAAATATCCATCTTGCTGTGCGGTGATTTTGGTATCATTATAAATCGCTAATGTGCTTTCTCTTTTAATACCTAAATTTATATTTTCTATACTAAAACCTAATGTTTTTAAGGCATTTTTGAAATTTGAATTTGAACTATAGCTTAATAATTTTGCATTTGGTTTTAGTAATTTTGTTAGCTTTTCTAAATTGACATAAGAAAACATATCATTATTTTTTTTAGGAGAAAATCCGTCAGCATAAATTATATCAGCTTTCAAGTCTAAATTATCTAAGGCATCGTTAATGTCTAAAAAAACTAAATCAATAGTGATATTTTCATAACTAATTCTATAAATTCCGTTCTTGCACGGTGGATAATATTTTATAAAATCATCATCAAAATTTAAATTAAATTTTTTAGCAAAAAAAATCAAATCTTTTATATTATGATAATAATTTTCTATTGAAACATAATAAAGTTTTATACCTTTTTCTTTTGCTAATTTTGCACTTAATAAAAAATTAAGTCCTAGTCCAAAGCCAAATTCTAAAATAGTTAAAGTATCTTTAATATTACTAAAAGCATTATTCACATATACACCATAACGCTCTTTTAAAGGTTCTTTTGTGTTATAATAAAAATCATTAAAATCTAAAGAAAAAATCTCATTATCTTTTAAAATCCAGTTTGCTTTATTCATAATTTAGCCTTATTTATTTTTTGCAAAATAGCCATCTATACCATTTACTATACCATTTACCAAATAATTTTGATATTTATCATCGGCTATATTTTTACCTTCAACTGGATGTGAGATATAACCAACTTCAATTAATACAGCTGGCATTAAAGCACCTACTAAAACCCAAAATGGTGCTTCTTTTACACCACCATCTTTTTTAAGATAAGATTTAGGAATAGCACTTAAAATTCCACCTTGTATATCAATGGCTAATTTATTAGAAGATATTATTTTTTCACGATTTAAAAAATTTAAAAATGTTTGTTTAGAAAAATAATTCATCTCTTCTATATCACCTTTATTCTCTATAGCAGCAGCATTTTTACTTCTTTCACTTCTAGCAGGTGATAAAAAATATGTTTCAATCCCATAAACTTTATTTGATTTGTTTGCTACTGAATTTGCGTGTATGCTTATAAATAGATCACTTTTTTTATCATTTGCCATCTTTGTTCTTTCACGAAGACCTATATAAACATCATTCTTTCTGGTCAAAAATACCTTATAACCCTTTTGTTTTAATGCTTTTTCTAATTTTAATGCTATTGATAAAACTATATGTTTTTCTTGCCTACCATAAGCACTAGCACCAGAATCCTTACCACCATGACCTGCATCTATAGTTATTAATAAATTTGATTTTTTAAAACTATTTTTATAATTTTTCACATCATTATCTTCTAAATAAATTTCAATACTGTTTTTATCGGTTTTATAAGATATGGTTTTATCTTTCTTGCTATTTATATTTATTCTAATTTTTTTTGCATCAAATTGCACAACACTAATTGAATAATCTTTAAATTTATGATTTTGTTTTTTTGTTTTCAAAATAGCATTTAATTCTATAATTTTATTATTGCCGTGAGAAAAAATATTTAAGTCTTTTTCATCTATATTTGATGAAAACTGTAATTTTATACCAGAATTTGTTTTACTTATATTATTAACATAAAAATCTTGTTTTATTTGTTTTTCAGTAGGATTATTGACTTTTATATCTTGTGTTTTATTTTTATTATTTATTATTGAATTATCTTTAGAATTTTGTTTTTGACTTTTAACATTTTGAGTTATTTTTTTATCTTCTATTTTTGAATTTATATTTTCTATTTTTGAATTTAATTCTAAAGTTAATATATTATCATTTATTGTATATTTATATTCTAATTCATCTTTACTTCTTAATACTATCCTAGTCCTAACTAGATTAAATTGAGCGATACTAACATCATAATCGCCTAATTTTATATTTTGCCTACCTGTATCTAAAATAGCGTCAAATTCAATAATTTTATTTTTAATTTCTTTTGTATTATATACAAATTCTTTAATATCACTTTTTTGTAATTTACCCTTTAATTTGATTATAATTTGATTATCTTTTTTACTAACATTAGTTATATATATTTTATTATTTTTAGTATTATCTTTTTCACTTGTTTTTGTTAAATTTTCTTTAGAAACCTTATCGTTATTTTTTGTAGTGTTTTTATTAATTGTAGTTTTATTGACATTCTTATCAGGCTGATTATTTTGTTTTATTTTATTAGAATTATTATCGTTTTTATTAATTATAGTTTTATTAATTTTACTAGCTTGATTATTTTGTTTATAATCATTATTATTTGAAATTTTATTAGGATTTACACCTAAACTTGATAATTCTTTTTCATAAGTAGAAGCATCTAAATTTAAAATTTTAGAACTTAAAACAATTCTTTTCAATGCTTCTTTTTTAGTATTATTATCATCTGAAACTAAACTTTTAATATAAATTGTTTTTAATTTTTGATGTAAAGACAACTGAGTTTGTTTATTAGAATTTAAAAATATATTATCAAAATTTTTAAAGTCTTTATCAAACTCACCGGCAAATAAAAAAATACTAATTAGTAAAAATAAGATTTTATTCATCTTCACCATTAACTAATTTTTCAATCAACTCTTTAACACTAATTAACTTATTTAATCTATATCCATTAGCACCTGTAAAAAATAACCCACTTTCCTTTTTTCCACTATAAGCATCATAAAGTCTTTCGGCAATACAATATCCTACCTTTTTAGCGCCCCTACCACGCTCACATGGTGCAACACAATTTGCTATACAAGAAATTTTAGGAGCAGTGCCTTCTTCTATCATTTTTTGAAGGTTTGTTCTAATACCACGAGCAGGATAGCCAACAGGACTTTTTAGCAATTCTATATCTTCTTTTTTGGCATCTAATAATACTTGTTTAAATTCAAGTGCAGCATCACATTCATAAGTTCCTATAAATCTTGTTCCCATTTGAACCCCATTTGCACCTAAACTAATAGCATTTAAAATGTCATTTTTATTCCAAATTCCACCAGCTGCAATTAAAGGAATATTATCTCCCCATTCATTAAGTTCAGCTCTTACTTCAGGAATTAATTTTTCTAATTGGTAATTTGGGTCTATACATTGCTCGTATGTAAATCCTTGATGACCACCACTTAAAGGCCCTTCAAGAACAACTGCATCAGGCAATCTATCGTATCTTTGAGTCCATCTTTTACAAATTATTTTAAGAGCTTTTGCTGATGATACAATAGGAATTAATGCAACATCAGGAAAGTCTTTAGTAAATTCTGGCAAATTTGTAGGTAATCCTGCACCACTAATAATTGCATTAAAACCAACATTGCAAGCGTCTTTTACTATTCTTTCATATTCATTTGATGCATGCATTATATTACAACCTAATGGAGCATCTTTACAAATTTTTCTAGCATTTTTTATAACAGCATCAAGTCCTTTTGTAGAATAAAAATTCTCACTTCCATAAGGTTTACCGTTTAGTTCTTTGTTAATATGTGCTCTATTTTCATAAAAACCTGTCCCAACTGAACTAATAATACCTAAAGCTCCATTTAAACTAACATTACCAGCTAATTTATCCCAACTTATTCCAAGTCCCATACCACCTTGAAATACCGGCACTTTTAATGTAAAATTTCTTATTTTTAGTTCTGGTAAACCCATTATTATCCTTTTATTATTACTTTTGCAAATTTTCTTTTTCCAACTTGAATTATAAATTCACCATTGCTTAATTTTAGTTGCTCATCGCTAATTTTTTCTCCATTAACACTTACAGAATTAGCCTTTATAGCTCTTCTTGCTTCACTGCCTGAACTTGCCAAATTAGTATCTTGCATTAGTTTTACAATCCATTGTTCTTCATTAAAATTAAACTCCGCAATATCACTTGGAATTTCATTTTTACTATGAATATTATCAAACTCATTTTTCGCATTAATTGCTAAATCTTTACCCCAAAATCTCTCAACTATTTCTAAAGCCAAATTTTCTTTAGCAACCTTTGGATGTAGAGTATTGTTTTTAATATTGTCAAAAATATCATTAATTTCTTTTGTTGTTTTAAAGCTTAAAAGATTGTAATATTCTTTCATTAATTCATCACTTATACTAAGTAATTTTGCATACATAGAATTTGGTTCTTCACTAACTCCGATATAATTACCCAAACTTTTACTCATTTTATTAACACCATCAAGACCTACTAAAAGTGGTAACATTATAATACCTTGTTCTTTACCTGTATTATAAGTTCTTTGTAATGTTCTTCCCATTAATAAATTAAATTTTTGATCAGTTCCACCCATTTCAATATCACATTTTAATGCAACGCTATCATAACCTTGTAAAAGTGGATATAAAAATTCGCTAATTGATATAGGGCTTTGTTCTTTAAATCTTTTCGTAAAATCATCTCGCTCAAGCATTCTAGCTACACTAAAAGTTGATGTAAGTTCAACTATGCCAACTGCTCCTAAAGCATTAAGCCAAGTTGAATTAAATTTTAATTCAGTTTTTTCTTTATCTAAAATTTTAAAAACTTGCTCTTCATAAGTTTTTGCATTTTTTAAAACTTCTTCCTTGCTTAATTGTTTTCTAGTAGCACTTTTGCCTGTTGGATCACCTATTTGAGCAGTGAAATCTCCTATTAAGAATTGAACTATAGCACCATGATTTTGTAAAAATCTCATTTTGTTTAAAATAACACTATGACCTAAATGTAAATCAGGTGCAGTTGGGTCAAACCCAGCTTTTACATAAAATACTTCGCCCTTTTCATAGTAATTTTTAATCAAATTCTTAATTTTTTCTAAATCAATAAATTCTGATACACCGCGTTCTAAATCATTATAAATTTCATTCAAATTCATTTTTATCCCTTTTCATAAGCATCGTTTAAAGATACAAATTCATAAATTTTACACTTATTTTTCATAGTATCTATAGCTATATCAATATTTTGAGTATCTGGAATTTCAAATTGCATTTCAAAATATTCTAATAAACTATCTTTATTTTTATTAATGTTAATACTACTAACATTAATATTTAATTTTACAACTTCATTTAATAAACTAGCTAACGCACCCCTTTTGTTTTCTAAAGAAAAAATCATTTTATATTTTTTAGGCGCATGTTTTGGCCATTTTACTAAAACCATTTCTTCTCTTGGATCATCTAAAAGTTTATTAGCCCTTTCACATAATTTATTATGTATTGTAACGCTATGGTTATATTTAAAAGCTATTATTTCATCGCCCCTTTTTGGATTGCAACAATAATCAAAATCTATTGTATTAATCTTATGATTAGAATAAATTACCATATTATCAACTCTTTGTTTTTTTAAATCGTAATTTCTAACCAACCAAATTCTTTTTGCATGTTTTTTAAGACTATCTATCATTTTTGATAATAAAATATTATCACCAACACATTTTCTAATACTTTTTGATAAATTTTCATCATCTATCCAATGATTTAATTTGTTTTCATCCACACTAAAAATAGTTTGTAATAATTTCATACCAACTTTTTGATCAATAGCTGAGGTTCTTTGCTTGCAATGTGATTTAATAATAGCTTTTGCTCTAGCAGTTTTTACACTATCAAGCCAAGAATATTTAGGTTTTGCATTATCATCAATTTCAATTCTTACAATATCTCCATTTTTCAATATTGTTAATAAAGGTGATTTTACCCTATTTATATAAGCATGACTTGCTTTAAGACCAATTTGTGAATGAACTTCAAAAGCAAAATCAAGAGCAGTTGAACCTCTAGGTAATGTAAAAATTTCTCCTTTTGGAGAATAAACTGCAATATCTTCAACATATAAGCTATCTTTTGCGTATTCATAAAATGCTAATTCATTATCTTTTTCTTCTAGTGAATTATTAGTAGTAATATCACTTACCCAATCAGCCTTATAGTCTTCTTTATTGTTCTTATATCTCCAATGAGCTGCAATTCCAAGTTCTGCAGTTTCGTGCATTTTATATGTTCTAATTTGCGCTTCTATTATTGATTGTGCATCAAATAAAGTAGTATGGATTGTTTGATAACCATTTTGCTTAGGTAAAGCAATATAGTCTTTAAATCTTGAAGCAAGTGGATTAAAATGCACATGTAAAAGCCCTAAGACTATATAACAATCCTTGACATCTCTTACTAAAATCCTAATACCTAATAAATCTAGCACTTCCTCAATGCTAATACCTTTTCTTTGCATTTTTAAATATATTGAATATACATGTTTTATTCTTTTTTCTATTTTAAAATCCACATCTTCAATATACCCATTATCACGCATTAAATTTATAATTTTTTCAATAAAATCATTTAGTGTTAATTGTAATTGTACATTATTGACCTTTAGATAATCAGCAATCTCTTTAAATTCATTAGGCATAATATATTGAAAGCTTAAATCTTCTAAATAATTCTTAATACTAGAAATTCCTAGCCTATGTGCAATAGGAGCATATACCATTAGTGTTTCTTCAGCTATTCTTTTTTGTTTTGCCTCTTTTAAAGCATCTAAGGTTAGCATATTATGAAATCTATCGCATAGTTTTACTATTAGCACCCTACTATCTTCAATACTAACCATTAGCATATTTCTAAAAGTCATTGCTGATTTTCTAAGTTTTTCGTTTGATTCTGAACTAGCTAAATTATCTCCCCTAATCTCAACTATTTTAGTCATACCTTCTACTAACACGCCAACTGAATGTCCGAACATTTTCACAAGTTCTTCTTGAGTACATTCAGTATCTTCTACAACATCATGCAAAAGTGCCGCTAAAATCATACTTTCATCTTTTGAAAAGAAAGCTACAAAACACGCGACTAAAATAGGATGAATAGAATAAGGTTCTCCACTTTTTCTAAATTGTCCCTCATGAGATTCTATACAAAATTTCAAACCTTTTTCAAGCATAGGAGTACTAGGAAAAAGTGAATATAAAAGTTCTTTTGCTTTATCTAACTCATGAGTATGAATAACATCTTCTAATAAACTTTCAAAGCTTATAACGTTTTTCATTATTCGTTAATAATACCATCATAAATAATTTTTTCTTCTGCAATCTCAAGCATAGCTATATCAGTAAATTTCATTTTCGTTTTATCAATTTTTACTAAAGGAATAGCTCCATTGCTTAACTCCTTAGCTCTTTTTGCTACTACTAAAGATAGAATATATCTATCATTTCCTACTTTTTCTAATGCTCTTGCTGCTATTTGTTCTGTTCTCATTTTATTCCTTTTAATTAATTTTTCACTACTGAACAATTACTAAAATCATCTTTAATAATTTTTAAAATATTACCTTCTTCAAACATATTACAAACTACTATTGGTAACTTATTATCCTTAGCAAGTGCTATTGCTGTATCATCCATAACTCTTATGTCATCTCCCATAGCAAGTTCATAACTTAAAGTGCTATATCTTTTAGCATCGCTAAATTTCATAGGATCCTTATCATATACACCATTTACCTTTGTAGCTTTTATAATCATATCAGCATTTATCTCAATAGCTCTTAAAACTGCTGCTGTATCTGTAGTAAAAAATGGATTACCTGTTCCTGCAGCAAATATAACAACTCTACCTTTTTCTAAATGCCTTTGAGCTCTTCTCATTATAAATGTTTCACAAAATGCTTCCATTTGAATAGCACTTTGGACTCTAACGCTAATTCCTGAACTCTCTAATGCTTCTTGCATAGCTATGGAATTTATAACAGTAGAAAGCATTCCCATATGATCACCACTAACTCTTTTGATAATCCCATCTTTTGCCGCTGTTACACCACGAATAATATTACCACCGCCTATTACTATACCTATTTGCGTACCTTCATTAACTAATTGTTTTATTTGTCCAGCAATAAACTTTAAAATATTTGTATCAATACCAAACCCTTGCTCTCCAGCAAGTGCTTCACCTGAAAATTTTATCAATATCCTTTTACTCATTAATTTTCTCCTTTTTAAAATGTGATACTACATAAAAATTTTTAACGTTTAAGACTAATTAAGAATTTTTCAATTTGATATTTATCACGATAAAGTGGGCTCATTAAATGCACTAAACAATCTCCCAAATCAAGAACGCTCCATTCATCAGCCTTTTCTTCAAATAATACTTTTTCACCTAAAGAATTAATTAAAATTTTTAATTCATCTATAATAGCTATAGCTTGTTTACTTGAATTTGTTGTTGCTATAATAACACTTTCAACAAAATATTCACTATTTCTAAGATCAATTAATTCTATATTTTCTGCCTTTTTGCTATCTAAAAATTTAATAATTTCTTCGTTTTTATTCATTATTTTCCTTCATAAAATATTTTGACTTCTTGTTTAATTTTATCATTTACTTTTTCTAATATCAACTTATCTCTTATAAAACTTGATGATATATCCTCATTTATATCAAGTTTTAAATAATCACTTGGTATATAAATATTATTTCTACTAGCTATTACAAATTTAACATTTTTCGCCAACTCATCATAATTATGCCATTTATGTAAAGTTTTTAAATGATCAGCCCCTATTATAAAATAAATTAAGCTAGGATTTAGTAATCTCTTAAAATACATTATACTCTCAAAACTAGGAACAGGTTTTTCTTGTCTTATCTCATAATCACTTATTTCTAATTTATCAATATTTTTAAAAACATTATTCAGCCACCTTAATCTAAGTTCTGGACTAGCACTAAATTTATCTTTAAATACACTAATATATGTAGGTAACACTATTAATCTATCAATATCTAAAGTTTGCAAAGCAACATTTACTACTTTTTCATGACCTAAATGAACTGGATCAAAACTACCACCAAAAATTGCGATTTTCAAATTTTTAACCTTTTTTTATTAGTATTATTACAAAAATTTTAAATAAAGGGTTAAAAATGACTACAAAAGTCGCAATAAATGGTTTTGGAAGGATAGGAAGATGTCTTACTCGTATTATTTTAGAAAAAAACGAGTTAGACTTAGTAGCAATAAACTGCTCGTGGGATATGAAAAGTATTAAATATCTTTTAAAATACGACAGTGTTCACGGAAACTATAAACATGAAATTTCAAATGATGGAGAAGATATTTTAATAGTTGATGGAAAAAAAATTCAAATAATTAGAGAAAGAGAATTAAATAATATTGATTTTGCAAAATATGGCGCAACCATTGTTTTAGAATGTACTGGAGCATTTTTAACACAAGAAAAAACAAAAGTATATTTAGAAAAAGGTATTAAAAAAGTTATAATATCAGCACCACCAAAAGATAATACACCTATGTTTGTAATGGATGTAAATCACACTAAATATAACGGCGAAGCTATTATTTCAAATGCAAGTTGTACGACAAACTGCCTTGCACCAATGGCAAAAGTTTTAGATGAAAATTTCGGTATTAAAAAAGCTTTAATGAATACAATTCACGCATATACAGCAACTCAAGAATTACACGATACAAAATGCCCTAAAGATATTAGAAGAGGTCGTGCAGCAGCGCTAAATTTAGTCCCATCAAGTACAGGTGCAGCAAAATCAATAGGAAAAGTTATACCTAATCTTTTAGGCAAGGTTGATGGTCAAAGCGTTAGAACTAGTCTTGCAAATGTTTCTATGCTTGATTTAACAATGCTTTTAGATAAAAAAACTACAAAAGACGAAATCAATGAAACTTTTATAAAAGCAAGTAAAACAATGAATGAAATTTTAGCGATTGATTATGATTGCTGTGTGTCAAGTGATTTTTGCACTAGCACTTATGGATGTGTGTTTGTCCCTGATTTAACTCAAATAATTGATGAAGATTTTGTAAAAGTTCTAGCTTGGTATGACAATGAATACGGATACTCGTATCAATTATACCGCTTAGCTAAATATATTAGCAAGGATTTATAATGCAATTAATATCGGTAAAAGATGTAGAATTATCAAATAAAAAAACACTTATAAGATGTGATTTTAATGTTCCACAAGATGAATTTGGAAATATTAGTGATGATAGAAGGATAAAATCAGTTATTCCTACAATAAGGTATTGTCTTGATCAAGGCGCTAAAATTATTTTAGCTAGCCATTTAGGAAGACCTAAAGAAGTAAATAATAAATATTCTTTAGAACCAGTAGCAAAAAGACTTGAAAGATTACTTACTAATATTGAAGTAATTATGGCTAAAAATGTGATAGGTAACGATACAAAAGAATTAGCAGCTAATCTAAAACACGGTCAAATTTTATTATTAGAAAATTTAAGATTTGAAAAAGGTGAAACTAAAAACGATGAAAACCTAGCTAAAGATTTAGCTTCAATGTGTGATGTTTATGTTAATGATGCATTTGGGGTATGTCATAGAGCCCATGCAAGCGTAGAAGCAATTACAAAATTTGTAAAAGTATCTTGCGCTGGATTTTTATTACAAAAAGAATTTAATTTTGGCCAGCAATTATTAAAATCTGCTGCTAGACCATTCGTTGCTGTAGTTGGAGGTAGCAAAGTCAGTGGAAAATTACAAGCTTTACATAATCTACTACCTAAAATTGATAAATTAATTATAGGTGGAGGTATGGCTTTTACATTCCTAAAAGCACAGGGATTTAATATAGGAAATTCAATAGTAGAAGAAGAATTAATTGAAGATGCTAAACAAATCATTGCTAATGCAAAGGAATTAGGTGTTAAATTGTATTTGCCTGTTGATGTAATAGCAGCTCAAAGTTTTTCAAATGATAGCGTTATCAAAAAAGTTAGCGTTCAAGAAATTCCTAATGGCTGGATGGGGCTAGATATTGGACCTGCTAGTTCAATTTTGTTTAAAGAAGTTTTAAATGATGCTCAAACTATATGGTGGAATGGACCTATGGGTGTATTTGAGATGGAAAAATTTAGCAAAGGAAGTCTTAAAATGAGCCATTATATAAGCGATTCTTATGCTACTAGCGTTGCTGGCGGTGGAGATACTGCTGATGTTATTAATCGTGCAGGAGATGCTGATGATTTTAGTTTTATCTCTACTGGCGGTGGTGCTAGTTTAGAACTAATTGAAGGTAAAGAATTACCTGCTATTAAACCACTTATATTAAAGGATGAATTTGAATGATAATTGCCGCAAATTTTAAATGTAATCATACTAGAAAAGGTTTTGCTGAATACGCTAAAAAACTTAATGCTTATTTAAGATTTAGTGATTTTACTAATCTTGAAGTAATTGTAGCTCCAAGTGCAACTTCATTTATTGATAGTGAATTTAGTTTCATTCAAGCTGCTCAAAATATATATCCAACTCATAGTGGAGCTTTTACTGGAGAAATTGGACTAGATCATTTGCTAGAATTTGGAATTAAAACAATTATTTTAGGACATTGTGAAAGAAGAAATTTAGGCGAAACAGATGAATTTCTAGCAAAAAAATTTGAATTTTGCGCTGAAAATGATTTAAAAATTATTTATTGTATAGGAGAAGATTACTCTACTTACGAACAAAATAAAAGCATAGATTTTTTAAATAAACAACTAAATAAAATAGATTTGCAATATGATAAACTAATATTAGCTTATGAGCCAATTTATAGTATTGGTAAAAGTGCTGCAAAATTAGAAGATATTGAAAATATTATGAGCTTTTTACGCTCAAAAACTAAGCAAAGTATTTTATATGGTGGTAGTGTAAATTCTAGTAATATCGCTGATATCAAAAGACTTTGCGATGGGGTTTTGGTAGGTGGAGCTAGTCTTAATGTAGATGGTTTTATAGACTTAATCAATGCCGCAATAAGAGGTTAATATGATAGGCCTAATCGGTGGGATGAGCTATGCTAGCACAATAACTTATTATAAATTAATAAATGAATTTAGCCAAGCTCATCACAATTCTTTATCTCGTGCAAAAATTTTAATATCAAGCGTAGATTTTGATAAGATTGAAGAACTTCAACACAATAACGAATGGCAAAAAGCAGGAGAATTATTAAATAAAGAAGCAAAAAGATTTAAAAGCTAGATTTATTCATATAGCCCATTCAAGCCTTAAAGAATTAAATCATAATAATATAAAAAATATTTTATTACTAGGCACTAAATACACTATGCAAGAAGACTTTTATAAAAAAGAGTTAAAAGGAATAAATGTAATTACCTCAAATAATAGTGATATAAATACTATTAATGATATTATTTTCAATGAACTTTGCTTTAATGTTATCAAACAAAATAGTAAAGAAACTTTCATAAATATTATAAATAAGCATAATATTGAAGGAATTTTATTAGCTTGCACTGAAATTGCACTATTAATTAACGAAAATGATTTTAAAAATATAAAAGTCTTTGATACAACATATATTCATGCAAAAGATATATTTTTGCAGTCTATAAATTTCACTCATTAATGATAAATATATGTAATATAATTACATTTTTAATATAAAAACTAAACTCAAAACACTGATATATTGTAAAATCAAATTACTAAAAAATATTAGCAATACTTTTATAAAAATCAAAAAAATCCATAAACTCATCAAAAATATTATTAAACTAAATTTATATTAAAAACTTTGATAAATTTTTTATCACATTTAACAATAAAAATTCTGATAATGTAAAGCATAATATTTTCAACAATTTAAATTGTTAATTTAACATAAACCCTACGAGGTGCCGGATAGCCTTCTTTCGTAAAGTCATCATCTCGTAAAAAATCATCTAAACTATAACCATCTATCCATTCAGTTTTTCTTTGTTCATCTATAGTAGTTTTTGTAGTAGTTATAATCTCAAATGTTTTAAATTTAGCCTTATTACACCAATTTTGTAAAGCTTTTATACTTGGTATAAAATATACATTAGACATTTTAGCATAGCTAGTATCTGGGACAAGTGCAAATGGTTGTTCATTTTCAAAATATATAGTATCCAAAAACACCACACCATTATTATTAAGGCTTTGTTTTAATTGTTTAAGCATTAAAACTGGATCACTTCTATGATAAATTACACCTAAGCAAAATATAACATCAAACTTATGCTCATAATTTGGAACATCGGCAACGCCTTGTAATTCAAATTTAATATTTGTGTTAAAATATTGATTTAAAAATAAAAATTGTTCATAACATCTCTTACTAGGGTCAAATCCTATTATTTTTTTAGGTTTAAATTCAAGCATTCTAAACATATAATAACCATTGTTGCAACCTATATCAGCTACAACTTTATCTTCCAAACATTTCAAATATTTTTTAAAAATATTAAATTTATAATAACTTTTCCATTCGCTATCAATAAATATATCATTGATTTTAAATGGGCCTTTACGCCAAGGCTTTAATTTACTTGCAAGTAAGTAAATATCATCATTTTTTAATTTTTTATCGCTATAACTAACGACATCATCAATTACAAATTTACCCTTCATGACCCAAAATTTTTGCTGTTAAATCAATATAAATATCATTAGATTTTTCTTCTAATAATAAATCATTTTCAAAAATAAATTTTTCTAATTTATCATCAATATCTGCATAACTATTTTCTAACAATATTTTTAATGCCATTACTTCTTTACATAAATTTATAATTGTATTTTCAACAGCACCTCTAGGAGCATTTTGTAAAACATCTATTAATTTTTCAATCGGAGTACATTCTAATAATCTATCTAATTCATCCATAAATTACCTCAATATTCATATATTTTATTCTTATGTTTATCTTTTTTATATTGATATTGTTTTTTAATTTTCTCAAGACTATTAAATTTAGAAAGTAAAATATCTTTATCCAAATTAGAAAAACAACATAAATTAACAAAATTTTCTAATTCTTTAGAATATACAGAATCTAAATAAACAAATTCACACTTATTTATAAGCTTTAAATTTTGTTCTATACTAGCAGAAAACAATTCTTTAGAAAAACTTTCCTTTTTAAGTGCTAAAGCAAAGCGATTTGCAACCTTTTCTAAAGCTCTTAAATATTTTACACGCTTTGCTTTATCATTCATAATTATTTATTAGCTCTTTCTATATACTCACCTCTTTGAGTATCTACTCTAATAACCTCTCCTTCTAATACATGGAAAGGTATTTGAACAACTGCACCACTTTCTAAAGTAGCTGGTTTTTTATTAGATCCTTGTGTATCACCTTTAAAATTTGGCTGTGTTTCAACTATTTTTAATTCAACTACTTGAGGAACTTCAACACCTATAGCTTTACCATTATGAAACAAGACGCTAACATTCATACCATCAATCATCCATTTTCTGCTCTCACCAACATCATCTTCAGTAATTGCAACTTGTTCATATGTTTCAGTATCCATAAATTGACAAAATTCTCCATCATCATACAAATATTGCATTTCTTTTTCAACCAAGTTAGGAGACTCACATTTATCACCAGCATGAAAAGTCTTTTCTAAAACTTTACCATTAACAAATGATTTTATCTTAATTCTTACAAAAGCAGGACCTTTGCCAGGTTTTACATGCTGATATTCTACAATTTTATATGGAACGCCTTCTATCTCTACCTTTAAACCTTTTTTTAAATCACCCATTGAATAAGATGCCATTATTTTTTTCCTTTTTATATCATTTTAAATTCGGTTTGTTATATTTATACATTTTGTAATAAAATGTGAATGATAAAAATCATTCACAAATAAAAATTATTGAAGTTGATCTTTTATAACATCACCTATAGTAACTTTATCATCGGTATTAAATTTTTCTAAATTCTCACGAGTTTTTATTAAATTTACTTTTTTTACACTAAGACGAATTTTACCATTTCTAGCAAATATTAATGCACCTTCAATTTCATCACCCTTATTAGGAACAGTTTCGCCTAAATCCTCATTTTTAATTAATGCTTCAACATTATTATCTAATTTAACAAAAATACCAAAATCTTTAATATCAGATACTACACCTTTAATAATCTCACCAAGTTTGTGATTTTTTATAAAAATAGAACTAGGACTTTCTTCAAGATGTTTAACACTTAAAGAAATTTTTTGATTTTCATCATCAATTTTTCTAATTTTTACTTTTACTTTATCACCTACATTATAAACTTTCTTACAAGGTTCGTTTTCATTCCAAGATATATCATCATTATGAAGTAAGCCTTCAATATTTCCTATTTTAACAAAAGCTCCAAAATTTGTTATAGTACTAATTTCTCCTTCTACAACATCACCAACATTAAAATTATCACTAAATTCTTTAAAAGGTTTTGGTAATAAATTTTTTAAAGATACTCTTAATCTGCGTTTATCATAATCAATTTCTATAATTTCTACATCAATTTCTTCGCCTTCTTTTAAATAATCTTTAGGATTTTTTATATTTTTATCCCAAGATATTTCACTAATATGCAAGAAACCTTCTATATCATTGCCTAAATCAACAAAAACACCATAATTTTCAATATTAGATACAACTACTTTTAGAACATCACCTACTTCTAAACTATCTTTAATTTCAATCCATGGATCTACACTTGCTGCTTTTATAGATAAAGATATATGTTTTTTTTCTGTATCAAAGCCAATAACCTTAACAACAACTTCTTCACCTTCTTTATAAAGTGTGCTAGGATTTACTGGTCCTTTATAAGAAATTTCACTATAATGTACTAAACCATCAACTCCACCAATATCAACAAACATACCATAGCTGGTTAATTTTCTAACTGTACCTTTTTTTAATTCATCATCTTTTATTAATTTTTCTATTAATTCTTTTCTTTTTTTGCGTTCATCATCAAATGCTTTTTTCTTGGATACTAAAATACTTTGATTTTCTTCATCAATACTTATTATTTTTACTTTTACTTTTTTATTTAATAAATTATTAACTTCTTTTGGATTGCATTGAGATTTTGGTAAAAAGAATTCCACATCATCATTATTAACAGCAACAAATCCACCACGATTTTTACCAATTACTTTAACTTCAAATGCTTCTAATTGTTCAAATTCTTTGCAATTATTTATAAAATCTAAAACTTTTTCTTTGCGTAAAGCTTTTTTGTAAGACAATAATTTTCTACCCTTTGAATTTCCTATAACTGTAACTTTAATCATGTCATCTACATTAAATAAAAGCTTATCGTCTTTCATAATTTCATTAATATTTAAAATACCTTCTGATTTATCTTGTATATCCACAAAAACTTCATCAGCCTCTATTTTCACTATCTTTCCGTCAATTACTGAAAAACTTTCTGAATTTTTTTCGCTTTCAAACTCATCTAACATTGTCGCGAAATCAACGTTATCTAATTCTTCATTTTTTTTGTGAGCTCCGTTTGCCTTAGCCATTTTGGTCCTTTTGTGTAAAAATTAATCAAATTTAAAAATGATTGTGAACTATTCTACCATATTTAGCTTACAAAGTATTTAATTTAAATTAAAACTTTCAATTTTTTTTATTACTTTATCAATAATCCAATTTGGAGTGCTAGCACCTGCACTAACACCACAATTATTTTTATTTTCAAACCATTTCTTACAAACTTCATCTTCATTTTCTATTAAGTAACTATCTTTACAATATTCTTTAGCTATCAAAAACAGCTGTTTAGTATTTGAGCTATTTTTTCCACCAACTATTATTATGATATCGTTTTTCATAGCTAAATTTTTTACGGCTTCTTGATTTTTAAAAGTAGCATCACATATTGTATTAAAAACTCTAACTTCTTTTACTTTCAAAATCAAATAATTAGCTATTTGTATAAATTGCTCTATTTTTTTTGTAGTTTGACTTATCAATGCTACTTTATTACTAAATTTAATACTCTCTAATTCTTTTTCACTAAGTACAACATATACATTAGTATTTGCATAGCTTTTAACACCCTTTACTTCAGGATGATTAACATCTCCAAAAATTATAATTTCATATCCCTCGTTACTCATTTTTTCTACTATTTCTTGAGGCTTTTTAACAAAAGGACAAGTAGCATCTATTATCTCTCTTTTACTATCTTTTAAAACTTGTAAGTCATCTTTAGTTATACCATGCGTTCTTATAATAACTTTTTTTTCATCTTTTAATTCACTAATATCACTTAAAGTATTTACATTAAAATCTTTTTTTAACCTAGTTATTTCATCATTATTGTGTATTAGTGGCCCTATAGTAGCAGCATTTTTAGTTTTTTCTGCTTGTTTAATAGCCCTTCTTACACCAAAACAAAAACCATAACTTTTAGCAAGTTCAATTTTCATAACTAGCACCAAATATTTTTAAAATATCGTAAAAATTTACAAACGAAGACGAAACGCATTGAGTATCATCTATGCTAATATCAAAATCTTTAGCTAGTAAAGAAAAACTCATAGCTATTCTATGATCTCCAAAACTTTTTAGATTAGCTTTATTATTAGTATAAGTTTTACCAACAACGCTAAAACCATCTTCAAATTCTTCAAATTTAACACCTAAAATTTTATAATTTTCTAAAACAGCATTAATCCTATCACTTTCTTTTACTCTTAATTCTTTAGCATTTTTAACACGAGAAATTCCATCAGCATACAAAAATGCTATTGATAATGCTGGAATTTCATCTATTAACCAAGATATATTTTTACTAACTTCAATAGCTTTTAATTTAGAACTCTTTATAGTTATATCGCCTATTTTTTCATAACTTTCATCTGTAATTTTATAACTAATATCAGCACCCATTTTTCTTAAAATTTCATACGCTTCTATTCTCGTTTCATTTAATAACATATTCTTTAATATCAATGTTGAATTTTCACTAATAGCACATAAAACAGCAAAGAAAAATGCTGAAGATGGGTCGTTTGGAATATTTATATTATAAGGTTTTAGTTTTTTAGTAAGTGGCAAAACCTTTATATTTAAATTATCAACAGTTATTGGTGCATCCATAATTTTTAATAAATTTTCTGAATGATTTCTACTTAATTCATCCTCACTAATTTCACAACCCTTACTAAGCAAACCAGCTAAAACTAACGCTGTTTTTACCTGTGCTGACTTTAAATAATTATGATATTTAAAATATTCAATAGCGTGACCTTTTATAGCAAGTGGTGCATAATTAGCATTATCTCTACCACATATATCAGCACCAAAACTATTTAATATGGAACTAATTCTTTTCATAGGTCTTTTATTTAAATATTCATCACCACTTAAAACAAAAAAACCATTTTGAGTAGCTAAAAATCCTATCAGTAGCCTCATTAAAGTTCCTGAATTACCACATTCTAAAACAGTATCTGGTGAAATTATATTTTCAGGTGGAATAATTTTTATTACATTATCTACTCGCTCTACTTTAGCTCCTAATGCTTGTATTACTTTTAAAGTATTTAAACAATCATCAGCTAATAAATAATTCTTTATACTACATTCACCATCTGTCAATAAAGAAAATAATGCGGCTCTATGAGATATTGATTTATCTGATGCAATATCATTTAATACTATGTCGAATGGTTTATTTGCTAACTTTATTTTCATCTTAAATTTAATCCTAATTCTTTTATTTTATCAATAACTAAGCTTATTTCGTTATTAATATCATCGTTTTTTAACACTTTTTCATTATCAATGAAACTAAAACTAATACTAAGACTCTCAAAATCACCTAATTTTTCATCGCAATACAAATCAATTATCTTATAATCTACAAGGTTTTTAATATTTAAACTTTTAATAGCATTTTTAATTATATTATAATCATAATTTTTAGGAATTAGTATACTCAAATCTCTAGTTGTTCCTTGAAATTTAGAATAAGGTTTTGCTTTGATAAAATCACTTGATAACTCATTAAAATCAACTTCACAAATGTAAGTTTTAGGCAATTCTAATTCATCTTCTATATGTAAATCTAACCTTCCAACAACGCCTATTAATTTATCATTTTTATATATATTAGCTCTTTCAAATTCGCTAAATAAATGATAATCACTACTACCTAATGTAAAATCTTTAAAAATTGTTTTTAACTCACTTAAAAAGGTATAAAAATCAATATTTTTCGGCTTTGCATGATTTTTTAAATTTGCAACTTCATTAAGACCTGAACTTAATAAAGCAATTTTTTTAATTTCCTTACCATCTTTATCAAAAACACTACCAACTTCAAATAATTTTACACTTTTCCTAGAATTATTAAAATTATTACTTGCCTGTTTTAAAAGAGTACTAATAATAGTAGGTCTTAAAGTATTTAATTCATTTGATATAGGATTTATAATATCATTTTTTATATATTCTAAATTTAATTTTTTTAAATATTCTTTACTATCAAATACATATCCAATACTTTCAAAATAGCCACACATTATAGCTCTAGTTCTTAATTCTAATGATTTTTTATAATTTAAATACGTAGTATTAGTTCTATTTGCTTCATGAAAATTTAATGGTTTAGGTATTATATTATCAATACCTTTCATTCTAACTATTTCTTCACAAATATCAGATGAATTTGTAACATCATGTCTATAAAATGGTACTTTTATATAAAAATTATCATCTTTTATAGTCAATTCAAAACCTAATCTTTTCAATATTTTTACTATATCATTTTTTTCAAATATTTGACCTATCATATTGTTTAATTCATTCAAATTAACATTAATACTAACCTTCTCTTTACTAGGAGTATTTTGACAGGAACTACCATATATTTTTAAATTTTCATGATTTTGTAAAAGATTAAACAAATAATCAATTCCTATTAAAAGTTCTGGTTCACTCCCTCTAAAACTTCTATATATATCAGTATTTTCATAATTTTTATGAACATTCGCTATTATATTTGGATTAACATAAAACGACATTATTAATATTTTACTACTATTTTCATCTACCTTATAGCTATCATTTTGAGTTACACCAGCTACACATAATACATTATCCTTATATTTTACCACATATTCTTTATTAGATTCAGCTTTCACATCTAAACTAATTTGATCGCAATTAGGACAAATCTTATTTAAATCAAATGCATTAAATAATACGCCATTAGCATGGGTGCTATAAGCCATTAAATTTTCTATAAAATTTATTTTTAGTTCATTTATACTAGCTAATCGTAATTTCACTTTTAAAGAATTACTAACATTTCCTAAAATTTCAATAGCTCTAATATTAAAATTTGCATCAATTCCATCACTGAAATGAACATTTAAAATTCTTCTAATACCTTCTGCATTATCAACATCTTTAAAAGGTTTCTTTTCTTTTAAATTAATATCTAATGCTGCACTTAAATCTCTTGCTATACCATTAATACTTAAGCAATCCCCACGATTAGGAGTTAGCTCAATTTCAATTAATTCATCATTAAATAAAGGATATTCGCATAATTCTTTACCTAAAGTAAGTTCGCCTATACTATTATCTAAAACCATAATGCCATCATTTATTTTAGCAAATCCAAGTTCGGTTGATGAGCATATCATTCCATTGCTCTCAACCCCACGCAATTTAGCTTTTTTAATAGTAATATCACCAATTTGTGCACCTTCTAAACTAACTGCTACAAATTGCCCTGCTTCAACATTTTTAGCTCCACATACGATTTGTAAAACTTCATTGCCAACATCTACTTGGCAAATACTTAATTTTTCAGCATCAGGGTGCTTTTCTTTACTCATTACTTTTGCAACTACAACTTTTTTAGGAGCTATAATTGTAGTTACCCCATCAACTTCTAAACCTATACTATTTAAAGTCTTTACTAATTCATCTGTACTAATATTTTTTAAGTCTATAAATTCATTCAACCAATTTTTACTAATTATCATTTAAATTGCTCCAATAATCTTAAATCTCCTTCAAATAATGACCTTAAATCAGGTATTTTATGAAGTAGCATTGCAAATCGCTCAACTCCTAAACCAAAAGCATATCCGCTAACATTTTTATATCCAACATCTTTAAATACATTTGGATGAACCATACCACAACCCATAACTTCAATAAAGCCTGTATGTTTGCAAACATTACATCCACAACCACCACAAAATACACATGATATATCAACTTCAGCACTAGGTTCTGTAAATGGGAAAAAGCTAGGACGAAATCTAACTTTTATATCTCCAAACATATATTTTAAAAATTCTTCTAAAACATACTTTAAATTAGCAAAAGATATTTTATCCCCATCTTCAACCACTAGCATTTCTATTTGATGAAACATAGGTGTATGTGTTACATCAAAATCTCTTCTAAACACAGCACCAGGTGCAATCATTCTAATAGGTGGTTTTTGATTTTTCATGGTTCTTATTTGCACTGGGCTTGTTTGAGTTCTAAGTAGTAATTTATCCGCAAAATAAAAAGTATCTTGCATATCTCTAGCTGGATGAGATTTTGGCAAATTTAAAGCCTCAAAATTATGCCAATCATCTTCAATTAAAGGACCTTCTTCAAGACTAAAATTTTGTCTTATAAAATAATCTATAATTCTATCCATAGTAATCATAACTGGATGAAAAGCTCCAGATTTTGAATTCTGATCAAAATAAGTAAAATTAAATGCATCTTTTTTAGCTTCATTTTTTATAAAATCTTCTTTAAGTTCTTTAAGTTTAGCATTATATTCTTCATTAAATTTATCTTTTAAATTATTTAATACACTAGCCCTATCTTTTTTTTCTTCACCACTTAAATCTTTAAGTTTAGAAAATTCAACAGTTATATAACCCTTTTTGCCTAAAGCTTGAATTTTAATATCTTCTAATTCATCAAGCGAACGGCAATTACTTAAATTAATTAAAATATCTTCCAAGTACTCTACCTTTGTATTGATTTTTTACAATTTTAGTGTAAATTATGTAAATATTTAATTAAATTTTAAAAAAAGGATAGGAAAATGAGCGAGTTGAATGTATTTGAAAAAATTGTAGCCGGAGAATTACCATCTAGCAAAGTTTTAGAAAACGATGAATTTTTAGCTTTTCATGATATTGACCCAAAAGCTCCAGTTCATATATTAATAATTCCTAAAAAAAGATTTATTAGTTTTCAAGAAGTTGATGGTGCTACAATGGCAAAAATGACTGATTTTATCCATGAGGTTGCAAAATTATTAGGACTTGATAAAAGTGGATATAAATTACTTACTAATGTAGGTTCTGATGCAGGACAAGAAGTATTTCACTTACACTTTCATATGTTAGGTGGATTAAAGTTATTTATACCAAAAGCAGAGGATAATAACGCTAGTTTATTTTAATTTATGAACAATAATTTTAATAGTATGCTCTTAATAGTTTCATTAGGAGCATTTCTTAGTACTTTAGCTATGAATCAAATTTTACCACTCCTACCTTTTATAATGCAAGAATACGGTGTAGTTGGTGATAAAGTTAGCTTATATAGTGGTTTAGCCTATGGCGGTAGCACATTAATGATGGCTGTGTTTGCTCCACTATGGGGAATTTTAGCTGATAAATTCGGTCGCAAAAAAATGCTACTTAGAGCTAGTTTTGGTATGGGCTTATGTATGATAATAAGTTCATTTTTACAAACAGCAGAGTCTTTTATAATATTAAGATTTATAATGGGACTTTTTTCAGGTTTTAACTCGGCTTGTATTGCGTTAATAGCAGTAAATGCACCACAAGATAAAATAAATATTTCTCTAGCAAAATTAAGTTCGTCACAAATAAGTGGTTCTTTACTCGGTCCTTTATTTGGTGGAATTTTAATGCATTTTTTTGATTTTAGAATACAATTTTTTATATCAGGTTGCATGCTTTTTATAATATTTTTTTTAATATTATTTTATGTCAAAGAAAATTTTTCACCACAATTAAAACAGCAAAATATTAAACTAAATAAAGAAAAATATAAATTTATATTTATATTATTTATAACATCATTTTTAATTCAATATTCACAAACTTTCATAGGACCTATTATAGGATTGTTTATATCAAATTTAATAGAATATAAAGAATTAGCCACTGGATTTTGTTTTTCACTAGCTGGAATAGCTAGTGCAATTTTTGCTCCTAAAATAACTTCTTTATCAAGTAAATATGGAGAAATTAAGCTAATACTATTTAGTACATTTTTTCTTTTTATATGTTTTGTGTTGCATTATTTTACTTATACAAACTATGTATTATTTTGCTTAATAAGATTTTTAACTGGAGTTAGTTTTTGCTCTATTATGCCTAATGTATATTCTCTAATAAGAAAGAATATACCAAAAGAAATAAATTCAAAATTTTTTGGATATAACCAAAGTTTTTTTGGATTCGGAGCATTTTTTGGAAGCCTTAGTGGTGGTTATTTTTATAATATTTACAATGCTAATATATTTTTCATATGTGCTGGTTGTGTAATTTCTAGTTTTTTAATGTTTTTATTTTTTAAAAGGTAAATTTAATTTACCTTTTAAAAAATTATAGTCTTATTACCAGCGATAAAAACTCTATCATCAAACACTTTTTCAAGGGCATTTCTTAGCACTAGAGTTTCTATTTTTTTACCTGCTTTTCTTAAATCTTTTGAATTATAAGTGTGATTTACTCTAACTATGTCTTGAAAAATGATAGGTCCTTCATCTAAATTATCCGTTACAAAATGCGCACTTGCTCCTATGATTTTAACCCCACGCTCATAAGCTTGTAGATATGGATTTGCACCGATAAATGCAGGTAAAAAAGAATGATGAATATTGATGATTTTATCTTTAAAAGTATTTACAAAATTTGGGCTTAAAATCCGCATATATTTTGCTAATACTATATAATCAACATTGTATTTTTTAATCTCTTGAATTATATCTTGCTCGTAAAGTTCTTTATCTTTGCTAGTATCAATTAGGCTAAAATCTATATCAAATCTTTTCACAAAATCGCTTAAATCGTGATTTGCCATAACTTTTAAGATATTCGCATTTAATTCATCTTCATAGTTTGCAAGTAGCAAATCTCCTAAACAATGAAGTTCTTTTGATGCTAGGATTATTATGTTTTTCTTTCTTTTTGGGCTAAATGTGATTTGTGCGTCTGTTAAAATCTGTTTTAAATTATTTATAAAATCATCTTTTACACTCTCACTTGAGCTTAAAATCGCTAGAAAATAAAAAGAATTTGTATCGCTATTTACAAATTCATTATTGCTTTCTATATTAAATCCCGCCTTATAAATCTCATTTGAGATAATAGCCACAAGCCCTTTTTTATCAGGGCAAGTGATTTTTAAGATATATTCATTCATAATTTATCCTATGTTATTTAATTCAGCTTTTATTTCATTTAATTCGTTTTCAGCTTTTTGCATAGCAATTTTGTTTTGTTCTACAACTTGTGCTGGTGCGTTAGCTACGAATTTTTCATTGCTTAGCATTTTGTTTAGCTTTTCGTATTCTGCTAGAACTTTTTTATATCTATTTTCTAACTTAGCTTTCATTTCATCAAGTGCTTTGCTATCTACAAAAATAGCGGTTTTTAAGTTCGTGCTAACATTTACGCTAAAGCTTTCTTTAGGATTTTCATCTTGGCTTAATTCTCCTACTTTAGCTAATTTTGCTATTAGTTTTAGATAATATTCATCAAATTTATGTTCGCTTATAATTTGTGCCGGAGCGTTTTTATCAGTAATATTTGCTGTTTTTTTGATACTTCTTAGGCTATTAATCGCTTCTTTGCAAAGCTCGTAGTTTTTGATAATTTGCTCTTCAGTGGTTGAAATCTCATTTATTTTAGGATACTTTTCTACCATAATTGAGCCATTTTCAAAAATACTTGTGCTGCCTAATTTATGATATAAATAATCACTAATAAATGGCATAAATGGACTAAGTAATTTCATAGCGTTTAAAAATACGCTCGCAAGCTCATCTATACTACTCTCATCAGCCTTGCTAAACTCAATTCCATAATCACAAAACTCATCCCATAAAAACTTATAAATATTCATAGCAGCATCATTAAATCTATATTCATCTAAGTTTTTACGAGTTTCATTTACGCATTTTTGAAATTCTGCGTTTATATAAATACCTAGTGTTGTTTTATAGCTACCTAGTATCTTATAATCCTTACCTTTAAGTAGTAAGAAATTCACCGCATTATAAAGCTTATTTGTGAAGTTACGAACTAAAATCATTCTATCTTCACTCATTCTTATATCTCTTCCTTGAACGGCTAAAAGTGCTAAAGTAAAGCGTAAAATGTCAGCACTATATTTATCAATGCTATCAAGTGGGTCAATTACATTGCCTTTACTCTTACTCATTTTTTGTCCGTTTTCATCTTTTACAAGTGCGTGAAGATAAATGTCTTTAAATGGGATTTCGCCTAGCTCATTTTCACTTTGAAATAGCATTCTACATACCCAGAAAAATAATATATCAAAGCCTGTAATTAAAAGTGAGTTTGGATAAAAGTCTTTTATATCACTTTCATTCCATAAAGTGCCTTTACCAAAATCGCCATTGTTATAACCTAGAGTTGAAAATGCCCAAAGTCCCGAGCTAAACCAAGTATCAAGCACATCTTTATCTTGAGTGATACTATCGCAGCCACATTTTTCACATTTTTCTACCTTTCTCTCACTTACATGAATATGTTCGCACTCATCACAATAATAAACAGGAATTTGATGTCCCCACCAAAGTTGTCTGCTGATACACCAAGGGCGTAATTCTCTTAACCAAGCATTAAAGCTATTTATCCAATGAGCTGGATAAAACTTAGCATCACCATTATTTACTTTTTCTATAACTTTTGTTGCAATGTCGGTTTTTACAAACCATTGTTTAGAAATATACGGCTCAACGATATTTTTACAACGATAACAATGTCCAACTTGATTTACATAATCTTCAATTTTTTCAATAAAACCCAATTCGTTTAGTTTATCAACTACTATTTTTCTAGCCTCAAGTCTTTCAAGTCCTTTAAACTCAGCACAATGCTCGTTTAAAATTCCATTTTCATCAAAAATAGTTAAAAACTCTAAATTATGTCTAAGTCCTACTTCATAGTCATTATTATCGTGAGCTGGTGTTACTTTTACAATTCCTGTTCCAAAGCTCATATCAACATGGCTATCAGCTATGATTTTTATTTTACGATTTATAATAGGCAGCGTAACTTCTTTACCAACCAAATGCTTATATCTTTCATCATTAGGATTTATCATTACAGCAGTATCGCCAAAATAAGTCTCAGGTCTAGTAGTTGCAACTACTAAATAATCCTTATCATTTAAAAAATATCTTATATGATAAAGTTTGCCTTTATTTTCTTCATATTCAACCTCAATATCACTTAATGCTCCATCTTTAGTACACCAGTTTATCATTCTGTTATTTTGCTCTATTAAGCCTTTATTATAAAGGTCCACAAAAGCTTTTTTAACAGCATTTTGAAGCCCTTCATCCATAGTAAAACGAAGTCTTGAAAAGGCAGGAGTAATGCCTAGTGCTTGCATTTGCTTAACTATAGCTCCACCGCTTTGCTCTTTCCACTCCCATACTTTTTCTATGAATTTTTCACGCCCTAATTCTTCTTTTTTAATCCCTTTTGCTAAAAGTTGCTTTTCAACTACATTTTGAGTAGCAATGCCTGCGTGGTCTAAGCCTGGTTGATAAAGCACCTTAAAGCCATCCATTCTTTTATATCTTGTAATAATGTCTTGAAGTGTAAAAGTAAGTGCGTGTCCTATATGTAAAACACCTGTAACATTTGGCGGTGGCATCATAATTGCAAAGTTTTTGCCATTTTCTTGAATATTTTTATTTCCATCTATTTCAAAATAGCCTTTTTGTTTGCAAAATTCATAATAATCTTTTTCAATTTCTTTTGGATTGTAAAAATCGCTCATAAATAATCCTTAAATTAGTGTTTTTTTGCCATTTTATTAATTTTTGCTTATTTTTAGGTTATTTTGCTAGACTTTTTACTTTATATTTAATTTTGTAGGTAGGTCTTATGAATTTAATAGTTCGTTCTTTTGTAGCTTATTTGATTTTCTTTTTAATATGTCTTTTATTTAGAGTTGGATTTTTATTATTTCATTATGATTACAACTTCAATGATTTTATAACCTCTATAATACAAGGTAGTAGATTTGATATGCAATATTGTGGATATATAGCAAGTGCATATTGTATATTTTCCATATTTGGGAAATTTGTATCGAAAATAATTTTTAACATAGCTTGTATTTTGATTTTATTTGCTGAACTTACATTCATTGTATTTTTTAATATTTATCGTAAAAACATAGATTTAAATTTATTTTTGTTTAAAAATGAAGAAACTCTTCCACTTATAAAAACTGCTTTTAGTGAAAATTATGGAATAATTCCTGCTATTTTTATATTTTTTATAGCCTTATTTGTTTTAAATTATATTCACGAAAAAATTTTAAAAAAGAACTTAAAAATTAACTTTAAATATTCATTAGCATTATTTATTGTATTTGCTTTTTCTATGATGCTTAGTATTAATCAAAAATTTTCATTTAAGGCTGCTAGTTTATTTAATGTTACAAAAGCTTACGATAACGCAGCACTTCAGGCTAGTACTTTTGGGCATTTAAAAGGTTTTGGAGGAACTATTAAGGATTATTATCAACAAAAAAATATAAATTTTGAATATTTTAATGTTGGCACACCAAAAGATGCTATTTGTAAATATTTTCAAATAAATCCTTGTAAAGAAGAAATAAATATATATGACTACATAAAACATAAAAAAGATGAAAATTTACAAATAAAACCTAGTAAGGTATATTATATAATCACAGAATCATTATCAGACTGGATTATGAATGAAAAATTTAATGATCTTTTTGAAGATATCCATAATTTTAAAAATAAAAACGCATATATCAGTGCAATTAATAATGCGGATAGTACAGCCAAAAGTCTTCAAACTCAACTCTTAGGAATTTACAATAATTTAGATGATAATTTTTTAAAATATAATTCACTAATTATTCCAAAAACTTCTTTAATAAGCCAATTTAAGGAACTTGGATTTAATGTTGATTTTTATTTTGGTGGAGCTAGAAATTGGGCTGGATTATTTGATTTTACTAATAAGTTACAAATTAATAAAAACTATGATAAAGAGCATATCTTTAAAGAAAATTTTGAAAATCTTAATTATCCTAATCAAAATTATTGGGGTGCTTATGATGATTTTTTATTTGCTTATGCTAGTAAAAATAGTAAAGAATTCAGCTTTAATATAATTATGACAACTACAAATCACCCAACTTATGATTTAGCATTTATGCAAAAGAATGATTTTGCTATCCCATTTGATAAGATAGAAAAACTAAGTACAAAGTATAAAAACGAACTAGCTACCATTTATTGGTATCAAAAAACCTTAATAAATTGGATAGAAAAAACAGCACAAAATGAACCTGATAGTCTTTTTGTAATTACAGGTGATCATTATGGAAGATTTAATATAGATGATAGTAATGATTTATTTATTACTCATTCAGTACCTGTTATAATGTATTATCCAAAGGCTAAGATTTATCCAACTTGTAAGATAACAAATCATCTTGATATAAGTGCAAGTATTATAAATTTAATTGCCCCTAAAGGTTATGAATATTTTAGTTTCGGAAGTCCTTGTTTTTCGTTAGAAAAAAAGGAAATTTTAGCAGCTAATAAATATGGTTTTGAAGTAGAATTTAAAGATGGAAAAATAACTAGTGGGGGGGGGTATTTGAGAATGGCTCAAGCACTTTCTTGGTATTTAGTTTATAAAGGCAATATTATTAAATAAGGTATAAAAATGTCTCATACAATTAAAAGCTTTATAATATTTTGTTTTTTTATTTTAGTTTGTTTTTTATTTAGATTAATATTTTTACTTTTAAATTTTGATTTTAGCATAGCTGATATGTTTAAAAGTATTTTTAGTGGAATTAGATTTGATAGTCAATTTTGTGCTGGATTTGCTAGTTTTTATTTTCTATTTGGAATAATTCATAAAAAAATAGCTAAAATTATATTTTTTCTCATATCAATTCTACTAATAATCCCAGAATTAATTTTTTATGTATTTTTTAAAATTTATAATAAAAAAATTGATTCTGATTTATTCTTATTTAAAAATGAAAATTTTTATGCTCTATTTAACACAGCACTAAAAGAAAATTATGGGATATTACCAGCATTTATAAGTTTTTTTATCATTATTGTTATTTTTTATATCTTTTATAAATTTATAAATAAAATAAATATTAAATCAAATAAAATTAACACTATAATCACTGTTATTGCCTTTATACTTACTATGCTTTTTACAATTAACCAGCAATTTTCACTAAAAGCTAGAAGCCTTTTACCACTTATGCCAAATTTCAATAACCATATTTTAAATGTATCTACATTCGGTCATTTAATTAATTTTTATTCAACATTAAAAGAAGAATATAAAGCTAGTAAAATCAATTTTAATAGCTTTAATATTGGCACTCCTAAAGAGACTGCTTGTAATTTTTTTAACATAAGTCCTTGCAAAGATAAAATTAATTTATATGATTATATAAAACATACAAAAACCGATGAAAAAATGATTAAACCTAAAAAAATCTACTATATCATTAGTGAGAGTTTATCTAATTGGGTAGTAGATGAAAGATTTAATGATTTATTTAATGATATTAATAATCTTAAAAATAAAGCCGCTTATATACCAGCACTTCACAATGCAGCAGGCACAATAAGAAGTCTTGAATCACAATTTTTAGGCGTACAAATTGATAATTATGAAATTTTTAAAAATTACTCAAAAATAAAAAGCTATAAACAAAGCCTTTCTTATAATGCAAAAAACTTAGGATATAACATAAATTTTTATTTTGGTGGATCAAAAAATTGGGCTAACACAGAAGATGCTGGAAAAATAATCGGCATTGATAAATTTTATGGCAAAAGTGATATGAAAAAATATTTTAATAATAAAAATATTAGTGGAGCTTGGGGAGTTTATGATAATTATTTATTTGATTTTATACAAAATAATAATAATTTAAATTCTTTAAACATAATTATGACAACAACTAATCATCCGCCTTATGATATGAGTTTTATAAAACATACTAAAATTGATATTCCATTTAATAAAATAAATAATCTAAATAAAAAATATAAAAATCAAATTTCAACAATTTATTGGTATCAAAAGGCTTTAATAAATTGGATAGAAGAAACTGCTAAAAATGAACCTGATAGTCTTTTTGTAATTACAGGTGATCATTATGGAAGATTTAATATAGATGATAGTAATGATTTATTTATTACTCATTCAGTACCTGTTATAATGTATTATCCAAAGGCTAAGATTTATCCAACTTGTAAGATAACAAATCATCTTGATATAAGTGCAAGTATTATAAATTTAATTGCCCCTAAAGGTTATGAATATTTTAGTTTCGGAAGTCCTTGTTTTTCGTTAGAAAAAAAGGAAATTTTAGCAGCTAATAAATATGGTTTTGAAGTAGAATTTAAAGATGGAAAAATAACTAGTGGGGGGGGGGTATTTGAGAATGGCTCAAGCACTTTCTTGGTATTTGATTTACAAAGGAAACATAATTGAATAAATTAAATGAAGAACAATATAGAGCTGCAACAGCTAATATAGGTCAAAACTTAATAATAGCAAGTGCTGGAACAGGAAAAACTAGCACAATAGTTGCAAGGATAGAACACTTATTAAATTTAGGTATAAAACCAAATGAGATAATGCTACTTACTTTTACAAATAAAGCCGCTCGTGAGATGATAACAAGACTTGAAAAAAAACTTGGTAAAAATAGTATAAAAGGCATTATTAGTGGAACTTTTCATTCTATAAGCCTTGAATTTCTTAAAAAAAACAAAAATATACAATTAAAAAAAACTAATGAATTAAGAATTTTACTTAAAAGCATTTATGAAAAATATAATCCTAAAACAGATGATTTATATGATTATTCGTATTTAGCTCAAATTTATTCTATGTTTAATAATACTTGTCTTAATGATGATTTTCATGGATATTTATGTGATAATTACGAAGGGCAAATACATAATAGCGATTTTTATTGCAAAGTTTTAAGCGAATATGAAGAGCAAAAAAAATCCCATAATTACTATGATTTTGATGATTTATTATTACAAGCTTTAACATTTTTTAAAAATGAATTTCAAGGTTGCTTTTATGAAGTTTTAGTAGATGAATATCAGGATACAAACAATCTTCAAAGTGCGATTTTAGATGCAATTCCTAAAAAATCTCTTTTTTGTGTAGGAGATTATGATCAAAGTATTTATGCCTTTAATGGGGCAAATATAGAAATAATAGGAAGTTTTAAAGATAGATATAAAAACGCTCAAATTTATTCATTAAATAAAAATTATAGAAGTCTAAGCAATATTTTAGAATTTGCAAATAGGGTTATTACTAAAAACGAAAGACTATATCCAAAAGAATTAATCGTAACTAGAAAAGAAGAAACTACACCTATAAAATTACATAGCTTTAATTTTTCAAGTGAACAATATGAATTTATAGCAAATGAAATCAGTGAAAAAATAAAACAAAATCCTAAAGAAGAGATCGCTGTAATTTATAGGAATAATTCTAGTGGTGATGGAATAGAAAGATTTTTAAAAATTAAAGGATTAAAAATCGCAAGAAAAGGTGGTAGTAGTTTTTATGATTTAAAGGAAGTAAATTCTTTAATTAATCTAGCAAACTTAACAAACAAATTTAGTGATATTTTAAGTTTTATAGATATTTTATTACAGACTAAAGGCGTTGGAAATGCCAAAGTAAATAATATTTATAAAGCATTTTTAGAATTAGGAAAAGGTTGTTTAATAGATGGGATATTAAGACCAATTAAAAAGGATAATTATAATTTTTTATCAAAAAATGATGAAAAATTTGGTTTATTTGCTAATTCTATAAACGAAAAAAAACAAAACAATAATTTTAATTATTTAAAAACTGATTTTAAATTTAATCCAATTTTATTATTAGATGGACTTAACGCAGAAAACATTATGTTTTTAGAAGAATTGTATATTTTTTTAAAAGAAAATGAAAAAATAAGTGATGCTTACACCTTAATAAAAAATGCTTTTCATTCAAAAATATTTGAATTAATTATAAATAATATCGCTATGCAACGCTCATTTAAAGGGGCAAAAATTATAAGTGAAATTAAAGAACAAAAAATAGAAAATATCAAAAATAACTGTAAATATATATTAGATGATTCAAAAAAATTCAATAATTTTAAAGATTTTTATGAACATACAATACTAAATATTGAATACGAAAATCAAAAAGGAGTGCAACTTCTAACTGTTCATGCTAGTAAAGGTCTTGAATTTAATATCGTATATTTGATTGATTTAGCACAAGGAAGATTTCCAAATTTAAAACTTAGTAAAAGTGCTGGTGGTATTGATGAAGAGCGAAGATTATTTTATGTAGCACTTACTAGAGCAAAAAATGAACTTATCATGAGTTGGGCTAAAAAACAAAATGATGATGATAAAAACGATGCTATTCGTTCAATTTTTATAGATGAAGGTAAGAAAAATTAAAACAATAAAATAGATATTAGAAAAAATTACTAAGCAATAACAATACTTCAAATTTTCAATTATTTAATTTTCTAATATTTTAAACATTTACAATAACTTGTATTATATGAAAACTAAAATTTTAACAATGATTTATAAAAATTAGTTAAATTAATAAAAAAAGATAAAGAGTATTTAATGAGTCTAATGGAGATTGTAATTATTTTAATAGTTGCGGTTTTGGTTTTAGGTCCAGAAAAGTTACCTAGTACCATCATTGAAGTTGCTAAGTTTTTAAAAGCTATAAAAAAACATGTAAATGAAGCAAGAGCTAGTATAGAAAATGAAATAAATATAAGTGAATTAAAAGATGAAGCTAGAAAATATAAAGAAGAAATAGAAAAAGCTAATAATAGTATTAGAAAAAAACTTAGCTTTGAAGAATTTGATGAGATAAAAAATACACTCAGTGATTTTGAAAAAGATGCTAATAATGCTATAAATAATACGATAAATAGTATAAATAATACTGATATAAATAATGCTGAAAAACAAAATGAGAATTTAAGTATTAATGAAAATATTTCAAAACGAGAACAATTTTTAAAAGAAAAGAGCGAAAATGTTTGAAGAATTAAAACCACATCTAGTTGAATTAAGAAATAGATTATTTAAAAGCATTGTAGCTATTGTAGTCGCATTTTTTGTTTGCTTTTCTATTAACGATATCATACTTGATTTTATATGCCAACCATTACTTGATGTTATGCCAAAAGGTTCAAAAATAATTTTTACAAAAGTTCAAGAACCATTTTTTACTGCTATGAAAGTTTCATTATTTGCTGGATTTATAGTATCTTTACCTGTTATTTTTTGGCAATTTTGGCGTTTTGTTGAACCAGGTCTTTATGAAAATGAAAAACGCCTAGTTATTCCTTTTGTTATAAGTGCTACAACTATGTTTATTTTAGGAGCAGCTTTTTGCTATTATTTTGTAACACCTATTGCTTTTGGTTTCTTAATCAATTTTGGAGCTGGAAGTTATGAAGCACTTCCTAGTATAGCAGAATATGTTAGTTTTTTCACAAAACTTGTAATTGCATTTGGTGCTGGATATGAACTACCGGTGGTTATATTTTTTCTAGCAAAATTAGGACTTGTAGATGATAAAACATTGTTAAACAATTTTCGTGTTGCAATACTCATAATCTTTATTTTTGCTGCAATTATGACACCACCTGATGTATTTTCACAATTTTTAATGGCTATACCTTTGATAGGACTTTATGCAATTTCAATTCTAATAGCAAAAAAAGTAAATCCAACAGAAAAAGATGATTAAAAATGAATGATATAAGCTTAAATTCTTATGATTACGAACTAGATGATGAGTTAATTGCAAAATTCCCAGCAGATCCAGCTGATAGTGCTAAATTACTAGTATATTATAAAAATACTCAAGAAATAAAGCATCATTACTTTTATGAGTTACCTAGCATACTCCCTGAATGTGCCATTATTTTTAATGATACTAAAGTTTTTAAAGCTAGAATTTATGGACAAAAAACAACTGGTGCAAAAATAGAATTATTTATTAATAAAATATTAGCAAATAATCAATTTTTAGTTCAAATTAGAGGTAAAGTAAAAGAATTAGATGAATTAATATTTAGTGATATAAAAGCAATTATAAGAAATGTTTTTAATGATGGAACTAGACTAGTTGAATTTTATAAAAATAATACAATACTAAGCACAAATGAAATTTTAAATTTTACTCAAAAATATGGACATACACCACTGCCGCCTTATATTAAAAGAAGCGATAACAAAAAAGATGAAGAAAATTATCAAAGCATTTTTGCAAAAAATATAGGTGCTGTAGCTGCTCCAACGGCCTCATTGCATTTTACTAAAAACTTAATGAGTAAATTAAAAAATTTTAAACAAGCATATATAACATTACATGTAGGAGCTGGGACATTTGCTAATGTAGAGCATGAAAATATTTTAGAACATAAAATGCATAGTGAATATTATAATTTAAGCAATGAAGCTATAAATTTAATAAATAGTGATATTCCACTGCTTGGAGTGGGGACTACAGTTACTAGGACGATTGAGTATTATGCTAGAACAAAACAAAAAAATGGAGAATGTGATTTATTCTTACATCCATTAAATAAACCTATAAGACAAAATTATTTATTAACTAATTTTCATTTACCTAAGTCTACACTTATAATGTTGGTAGCGAGTTTTATAGGAAGAGATGAAACTATGCGAATATATAAAGAAGCTATCGATAAAAAATATAAATTTTATTCATATGGCGACGCTATGTTAATAATATAAAGGATAAAAATGAAATATTTAATATTGTTTTTAATGTCAAATATGTTATATGCTAACAATAAAATTGACTTTTCAAATAGCGATACAATTTTACTTTTTAGTGTTTTAAGCTTGATTATATTATTATTAGTGGCATATTTAGTTGTATTAAAGTTAAAATTAAAAACAAAAAAAATAAACATATTTGATATAAAAAATTATAAAAATATTAATAATACAAATAGCGAAAAATTGGCAATATATTTTGATTTGCAAGAAGTATTTTTATATTTTTTTAAAACTTTAAACTACGAAGCTAGTGTAAGAAATAATATAATTTTAGTTCAGCAAGATATGATGGTGTTTGATAGAAATAATAATAAAAAACAACCTTTAAGATATTTTTTAGGTGACTACACTGATATAATAAATGCTATATGGCTTGCTACTGATTTAATTAATCAAAATGTTGAAAACGAAACTATTTTTATAGAAATTAAAATTGAAAATTTAATTGAAGGTAGAACCATTTTGATGATAGATATAGGATTGTGTGGAATACTTGATAATAAAAAAACCGAATTATTCAAAAATTTTAAAAATCCTAAAAATTTATTTATTGGCGAACAAATTAGTAAATTTAGAAATATAATAAATAATATAAATGATGCAAAATATGTTATAAAAGACTCAACTCAAAGAATAAATGATGCAATATGCATAAGCATTCCTTTAGTTACTGCAAAAAATATTGATTTACTAGATGTAACACCTAGCAATAAACTACAAACATTAATAATTCACAATAACCAAGATGTGGCAAAAACCATAGTATCAAATTTAGAAAGTTTTAACATAGGTTGCATACATAATCAAACCATACACGGATTATTAGATAAAATTGAAGATGGAGTTAATTGTGTTTTTAGAGCAATTTTTATAGATGCATTGCAATTAAATTTATTAAATGATGATGAATTAAATACCTTAATTAAAAATCAAGAAATTCATTGCTTTAAAATAATAGTAATACTTAATAATCACAAAATACCTGATAACATAGAAAATGTAATTCAATATCTAGAATTTTTACCTATACCTTACACAATAGATAATATACGTTCAATAGTAAATATTATAAAATCCCAAGAAGAAAAATTATTAGGATAAATAAAATAAATATTTAATTTATTCTTACATTTTGTGTAATATCAATATTCACTAATTAATAGTTATAATTAATTATTTTTCTATTAATAATATAACAAAGGAAATAATATGAATGATGAAGTTTTGCTTAGCTATGGTGGCGGTGGCTTTGAAATGAATGAGTTTTTAAATAATTTTGTATTAAAAGAAATTTATGCTGATAACTCTCAAGGACTTAGTGAAGATGCTGCTGTTTGTGATGGTTTTTCAAAATTGGCATTTTCTACTGATAGTTTTGTTTTAAGCCCAATTTTTATAAATGGTGCAAATATAGGAAAAATTGCTGCTTGTGGTTCAATCAATGATGTATTAATGATGGGTGCTATGCCAAAATATTTAACATTAGGATTAATATTAGAAGAAGGATTTAGTCTTAATGAACTTAAAATAATTTTAAATTCTCTAGCTAATACTGCGAAAGAATTTAATGTCAAAATAAAATGTGGAGATTTAAAAGTAGTTCCTAAAAATAGTGCTGATAAAATTTATATAAATACCACCTGTATAGGAGATGCTAATGGTTTTAAAGCTAATTTTTCTACTTCAAAAATACAAGAAGGCGACATTATAATTTTAAGTGGTGATATAGGAAGACACGGAGCATGTGTAATGGCTGCTAGACAAGGCTTTGATTATGATATCAAAAGCGATGCAAAATGTTTATTTAATGAAATTAAAGATATATCAAAATATAATGTAAAATGTTCAAGAGATGCTACTCGTGGTGGTATATCTAGTGTATTAAACGAACTTTGTATTGGCTCTGGTTTTGAATTTATAGTAGAAGAAAACTCTATTGCTATTAACGATGGAGTAATGGGACTTTGTGAATTATTAGGTTTTGAAGCTTTAGAATTAGCAAATGAAGGAACATTTATTTGTATTGTTGATAAAAACGATAGCGAAAGCGTATTAAAAGAATTAAAAAAATATAATGAATTTGCGAACATTATAGGTGTAGTTAATAAAAAATCTAAAAATCCTAAAGTTATTTTAAATAATAATTATGGTGGAGCTAGAATTTTAAATATGCCAAAAGGCGAATTATTACCAAGGATTTGTTAATGCATGAAATGGCTATAGTAAATAATTTATTAAACGAATGTGAAAAAATAAGGATTAAAAATAATGCAAATAAAATAACAAAGGTTATCATTAGTATAGGTAGGTTATCAGGTGTTGAAGCTCACTATGTTAATGAAGCTTTTATTGCTTTTACTTCTGATAAAAATTCTAGCTATTATAATTGCAAATTAGAAATTATTCATCAAGATTTAGTTCTTCATTGTCGTGATTGCTCTAATGATTTTAAACAAGAAAATAATGAATTTAAATGTAAATTTTGTAATTCTTTAAAATTAGATATAGTATCTGGAGAAGAATTAATTTTAGAAAGAGTAGAATTAATGTAAAAATTAATTTTTATTTAATAAGGAAGTATTATGTTTTATGAAAATTTAGTTTTAATAGACTTAGAAAATGTCAATTTTGATTATGTTATAAAAAATATAGATAAATATAAGGAAGCTAAAATTTACGCATTTGGAGATTTTAGTAAATTCAATCTTGATGGAAATCTATTTTACGAACATAAAATTCATCCAATACAAGTTTATCATCAAAAAAATAAGAAAAACGATGCGGATTTTGTATTGCTAAGATATGCCTACCAAGAAATTTTTACAAATTTAGGACTAAAAAACATAACATTATTTTCAGGTGATGGTGATTTTTTTGATTTAGTTATGTTTGCAAAAAATAAAAATATGAATGTAGAAATTTTAAGTAATAACAATATAAATATAAATTTAAAAGATAATGTAATGTCCAATAATATAAATTCTAATAAAAAGAAAATAAATATTAATAAAATAGTAATTGATTTTGAAAAATTTAATACTTATAATGAAAAATTATTACTACATACATTTTTAGAACTTTTATCAGCTAATGTTTTAGATTCAAATTACGATATTGATAAACAAGTACTGTTTAATAATTTCAAAAATAAGCATAAAAATAACAAAAAAGATTCTTTACATAATTATTTTCCAAATTTAAATAAAACTAATCTGAATATCAAAAAATTACTACATAATTATGGTTTAGAAAATATTAAAAATGAATAAGATGATTAAAAAATCATCTTATAATTTCAGTGTTCTATGAAAGTTTTTGGCTCAGTATATGTAATATTAAACGCCTTAGCAACACCTTCATGAGTACAATGTCCCTTATATGTATTTAAGCCATATCTAAGACTTTCAAAACAAGTAATCGCTCCTATTACTCCAAGATTTGCTATCTTTAAACCATAAGGAGTTGTTGCATTTAGTAACGCCATAGTTGCACTCTTTGCTACAGCACCTGGCATATTACCGACAGCATAATGAATAATACCATCCACTTCATAGATAGGATTTGAATGCGTTGTAGCTTTACTTGTTTCAAAACAACCACCTTGATCAATCGCAACATCTACAATAACAGCACCTTTTTTCATATATTTTAAATGCTTTCTCTCTAATAATTTAGGCGTTTTTGCACCTGGAACCAATGCTGTTCCTATAATAACATCAGCATCTTTTATACTATCTAAAATATTTGCAATATTACTATAAAGAGTAGTTATTTTGCCATCAAAAACATGGTCAATATAATCAAGTCTTTCAGCATTTCTACCTAAAATCACTACTTCAGCACCTAATCCAAAAGCAAGTTGAGCAGCATTTAACCCTACTACCCCACTTCCTAAAATTACAACTTTACCTTTTTTTACACCTGTTAAACCACTAAGTAACATCCCGTTACCACCATAAGTTTTTTCTAAATATTTACAACCTTGAACAACAGCTAAACGCCCTGCAATAGCACTCATAGGAGCTAAACAAGGTAATTTATTATTTTCTTGTATTGTTTCATACGCAAAAGCGCTTATTTCTTTATCTAACAACATTTTTGTCAGTTTTTCATCAGCAGCAAGGTGCAAATATGTATATAAAATTTGCCCTTTTCTAAAAAATTTATATTCTTCAGGAGTAGGTTCTTTCACTTTTATAATCATCCCTGCTTTTTCAAATAATTCTTCTTTACTTACTATTTTTGCTCCAGCTTTCTCATAATCTTTATCGCTTATATCAATACCAACTCCAGCACCTGTTTCAATCAAAACCTCATGTCCATGATTAATATATTCCATAACATCAACTGGTATTAGACCAACACGAAACTCTTGGTCTTTTACTTCTTTAGCACATCCTATTATCATTAAAATCTCCTTGTAATTAAAGGTAACATAATATACAAAAAAATAGAAATCATAGTAAAAATTGTGATAATTTTGTAACATTTTTAAATATTTGTTACAAAATTACTCATATTAAGAAAAAGATTCAGTTTTTTCATTAATTTTAGATAAATCATATTGTGTAGCTTGATATACATAATAATTTAGCCAATTAATATAAATACAATTTGAAGCAGCCCTCCAAGTAAGTAGTGGTGCATTATTAGGATTATTATCTGGATAATAATTATATGGTATGCTTGGATTTAATCCCTTATTTAAATCTCTTTTGTATTCACTATCTAAAGTATGTCTAGAATATTCAGGATGACCTAAGACAAATATAAGCCTACGATTTTTACTAGCTATCAAACATAACCCTGCCATATCACTCTTAGATAATATATCTAAATCTTTACAATTTATAACTTGTTCTTCGTTAATACTTGAATTTCTTGAATGTGGAACTAAAAAAACATCATCCATCCCTCGTAATAATGGCTCCTTTTTGTCACAAATACTATGCCAATATACACCACTTAATTTATGTTTTAACGCTATTTTTTTTATACCATAATGATGATAAAGCCCTAACATTGCACCGTAACAAATATGAAATACACTATAAACATTAGCCCTACTCCACTGCAAAATTTCTCTTAATTCATCAATATATTTAACCTCTTCAAATTCTAAATGTTCTATAGGTGCGCCTGTTATTATCATTCCATCAAATTTTCTATGCTTTATCTCATCAAATACAACATAATGACTATTTAAATGGCTTTGTTCTGTATTTTTGCTATTATGAGATTTTATCCTTAAAAGCTCAATATTTGCTTGAATTGGTGAATTTGATAACATTCTTAATAATTCTAATTCAGTATCTTCTTTAACAGGCATTAAATTTAAAATTAATATTTCAAGTGGTCTAATATCTTGACTACTAGCTCTTAATTCATCCATTACAAATATATTTTCATTTTCTAATAATAATTTTATTGCAGGTAAATTTGTCTTAATATTCAATGGCATTTATACTCCTAGTTACTTTTTTACACTAATTTTTAAAAAATTAATAAATTAATTATAAAAATACTAAATTTTATTAACTATTTAGCTAAACTATCGCTTATTATTTAACAAAGGAGTAATAAATGTATCAATTAGAAACAAATTGTATTCACGGAGGGTATTCACCTAAAAATGGCGAAAGTAGACAAATCCCTATTATCCCATCTACTACTTTTAAATATGAAAGTACAGAACAAATGGGAAGATTATTTGATTTAGCTGAGAGTGGATATTTTTATTCTAGAGTAGGAAATCCAACTTGTGATCATGTAGCAGCTAGAATAACAAAATTAGAAGGTGGAGCAGCTGGAATTTTAACATCTAGTGGACAAGCTGCTATTTTTTATGCTATTGTAAATTTATGTAAAGCTGGAGATCATTTAATATGTACAAATGAAGTATATGGCGGAACTTATAATTTAATAGCAGTAACTTTAAAAAAATTTGGTATAGAATCAACTTTTTTAAGCGTGAATAGCACAAACGATGAAATAAAAAAAGCTATACAACCTAATACAAAGCTAATCTATGCTGAAACAGTATCAAATCCTAGCTTAGCAATTCTTGATATAGAGCGTTTTGCTAAAGTTGCACACGAAAATAATCTACCTTTAGTAATTGATAATACATTTCCTACACCAATTAATTGCCAACCAATAAAATATGGAGCTGATATAGTAATTCATTCAGCTACAAAATATTTAGACGGACATTCAAGTTTAATATGTGGTGTAGTTATTGATAGTGGTAAATTTAATTGGGAATGCGATAAAGTTCGCTTTGCTGAACTTTGCGAACCTGATGAAAGTTATCATGGATTAATATACACTAAACAATTTGGAAATATTGCTTACCTTGTTAAAATGATAGTTCAATTAATGAGAGATATTGGTGCTTGTAATAGTGCAAATAACGCTTATATGCTAGGAACTCATATTGAAAGCTTACCACTTAGGATAAAAAAACATTCTGATAATGCTTTAGCTGTAGCTAAATTTTTAGAAGGTGATAAAAGAATCAAAAGTGTAAATTGCCCTATGTTGCCTAGTTCAAAATATTACGATTTGGCTAAAAAATATTTACCTAATGGAATATGTGGTGTTATTAGTTTTGAATTAAACGCTAATAAAGAAAAAACTATTAAATTCCTTGATTCTTTAAAGCTAATTAGTATAGCAACGCATGTAGCTGATGCAAAATCTTGTGCTCTACATCCAGCAAGCCATACACATAGACAATTAAGTCCTGTAGAATTAAAAGCTGCTGGTGTTAGCGAAGGATTAATTAGAATATCAGTTGGAATAGAAAATGAAAATGATATAATTAGTGACATAAAACAAGCACTTGATATAGCTTTTTCTTAAAAAAATTGACAAATTAAGGTTTATCACTTAATTTGTCAAAAATTGGCTTTAATATCCACTCAAACAACTTAAAAAATTCAACTTAATACATATTAAATTTGCTGTACTAAAAAATTATATTGTTTTATAAAATCTTAAGTATATGCTTTTTTGATTAAATTTATATTTTACTAATTATACATACAAAACATCACATAATAAGGTTTTAAATAAATTTTAAAAGACATATAAATTAATATTAATTTGTGTTTTTATTATTTATAAAATAATATAAAATTTAAACACAATATTATAACACAACTTTAAGTTATTAAAAAATATAATAAAAAGTAAAAAATGAAAGAATTATAAATAAGTATATAAGAATTAAACTCATAAAAAAAGATTAATATATTTTAATTAATAGTTTTTTTCGTATGTATTCTTGCAACCTTACTAAATGCTTAGCGGTGATACAGCTGTAATTGATGTGGATGAAGAAATATCACTAATTCAACCTACAAGCACGCAAAGCGATTTTCATAATCTTGTGAATTTTCTTGATAATTGCATTCGCTCTGTAATTTTAGGTGGTAATTTATCATCTCAAGTTGAAGGTGGAAGCTTCGCAGCTGCTGAAACCCACAATGATGTTAGAAAAGATTTAGCAAATGCTGATTTAAACTTACTTTTATTTGTAATAAATAAAGTTTTAGAGCATTTTAAAGAGATAAATAACTATCAAGGCGAATTGTATGCAGAACTAGAACCTATTAACGATATAAAAAGCGAACTAGCTCAGCGTGATAGCATAATTTATAATATGGGTTTTGATTTTGATGAAAACTATATAAAAGAAACTTACGGGGTTAGTGGAACTAAAAGAGATATAAGCTTAATGTATGCAAATAATCAATCTACACAAACCAAATTTACACCATTACAAGATGATTGCAACAGCGTTTCAAAAGCCTTTCCAAACGCAATAAATAAACCAATTGATAATATAGATGCTTTAACTTCAAGTAATGATTTTAGTGCAATTAGTGATGATTTAGATAAGGATTTACAAGAACAATTTTTAAAAGTCCTTGAAAACTCAAATTCTTATGAAGAAGCTATGAATAAGCTACTTAGTCAAGGTATAAAACAAGACAAGCTAGAAAACATAATGGCTCAAGTTTTAACAAATATTAGTTTAAAAGGCTTAAGCGATGAATGATTTAAGCAATATTTTTAAACTAAGTCCTGATGATGTGATTAAATACTTTGATGGTAAATTACCTAAAGATTATGATTTAGATAAACTTCGCTTTAGTGCATATAATCGCACATTTTTAATAAGTGGGATAAATGAAATTGAAACACTTAAAAGAATGCATAGCATACTTAAAAAAGCTTATTTAAATGGCACAAGTTTTAAAGATTGTGTAGAAGAGCTTAAAAACGCTAGTGGCTTACATAAAAATCATTTAAGAGTTGTTTTTAATCAAAACCTAAGACAAGTATATAGCTTTGCTAGGTATGAAAAACAACTAATTAGCGATAAGCCTTACTTAAGATATGTAGCAATTATGGATAATAGGGTTAGGGATAGCCACAAAGCCTTTCACGGACTTATTTTACCTAAGGAGCATTCTTTTTGGCGTAACAATTACCCGCCTAATGGCTGGGGTTGTAGGTGTAAAACACAGGTTTTAAGTCTTGATGAAGCTAAAGCACTTGGCTATAAAGAAAACGCAAAAGATAAAAGAAGTTCATTAAATGCTGCTGCACGTGGGTTTGATAATAATCCAATTGAGCCTAATAATGCTTTATTTAATGTTTTAGTTGAAAAAGTAAAAAGCGTAGATGAGAGCCTTAGAAAACAAGCTCGTAGGATTATGAATAATGCCTATACAGATTATATAAAAAGAGAAAGCTTATATAAAGAGCTAAAAGCTAGTTATGATGAATATAAGCCTAAATATGAAGCCTTTGTAAAGCAAAAGTTAAAAGAGTTAGGTACAACAAATCCAACACAAAAACAAAAAGATGATATAAACGAGGCTTTTAAAAAGAAAATAAGCATAATTACTGAAAATCTAAAAGCTAAAGATAAAAGAGAACACGCATTTATAGAAGTAGCTAAATTAAATGGAGCTAGTGTATTTTTAGATAAATATCAAATAGCAACACATTTAAAACATACTGAAATAACTCCACTTGATTATACGCTAATAGAAAGAATTATTAAAGAAGGTAGCATAGATGTAAAAGAAAGTAAGAAAAAAGGTAAAACCATTATACATAGTATTTTAGGTAGAAGATATAAACTTGTTTTAAGACCTGATAAAGGTAGGTACCTAGTGGATAGTTTAAGGTTTGATGATGAGTAAGGATGTCAGGGTAGGGAAAGCTAACTAATGTAAGGCTGATTAGACCTTTTAAAGCTTTAGTCAAGACCCAACCTAAACTACAAGCCCCTTTTTTGCGTCAATCACACACAAATTAAAGGGCATTATAAATAAAACAAACTTAAGGAGAGCTTAATGGATATGCAGTTTGGCTTAGGGCTAAAGTTAGCCTTAGGCGGATTTGATAAGCTAAAGACCCAGCAAGAAAGATTAGAAAAGCTAGGTAAAATTGCAAAGCTTAGCACTGATAAAATGAATAATCTAACAAAAAGCATAAATAAGCTTAATAATTTAGATATAAAAGCTGGACTTGCTAAAGAAAAACTACAAGCCTTTAAAGATGATTTAACTAAAAACATAGCTAAGGCTGGAGCATTAGCCGTGCCTGTTAAATTAGCTGGAGATTATGAGAGTGCATTAGCTGATTTTAATAATGCTGCTAAGCTTGATAATGCAGGGCTAAAAGATATGAATGAATACTTTTTAAAGCTTAGTAATCAAGTAAATATTAGTAGTTCCGAATTAGCAAATCTAGGGCAAAACATAGCAAAAATGGGTGTTCCTAAAAACGATTTAAAAGAGTATTTAAACACAGCAAGTAAGCTTCAAATGGCATTAGGCTTTAGCACCGAAGAAACTAATAATATGCTAAATACTTTAAATACTCACTTTAAACTAAATAGCAAAGATGCTTTAAGTTTTGGAGATGAAATATTTACACTTAGTAATAAATTTAGTGCAAGTGCTAAAAGCATAGCACAGCTAACAAGTAAAATAAGTGCAAATGCAAAAATGTTTGGGCTTAGTGCGAATGAAAGTGCCGTTTTAAGTGCAGCATTTTTGCAAGTTGCAAAAGATGAAGGACAAGCAGAAAACTCTATAAATAGTCTAAATGAAAAGCTTATGAATATCACAAGTCTTGGCGATAATGTAAAGCAAAGCTTGGCAAACTTGGGTATGGATGCACAGCAGATAGAAATCGGTATGAAAATAGACCTACATTATGGTAGTGAAAAAATATATTGATTATAAAAACATTAAAATAAAATTTTATAGTATATAAAATTCAAAAAAGTATTTTCAAATCACCAAAATATTAGGATAATTATATCCTAATATTTTGGCGTTTTAGCAACTCTTAGCTACTTCATAGCCACTTTTTAAGATGAGTTCTACATCTTTATGTTTTTCTTCGCCTTTTGTAGTTAGATAATCTCCTAGCACGATAGCGTTTATCCCTGCTTCAAACATAGCTTTAAAATCATCTTTAAATGCAAATTCTCTACCACCTGCAGCCATTAGTCTTGTATTTGGTAGTTTTTCTTTTGCAAGTTTTATTATATTAATAGCTTCTTCTTTGGTGATTTCTTTAGCCTTGATTTTTAAAGCTTCATTTTTTATATAAAAATTAATTGGACTTGTGTGCGGCTTTAAAGTCGCAAGAGCGTCAAGTAATTCAGCTCTTTGCTCATCGCTTTCGCCTAAGCCAAAAATCCCACCACAGCAAATGCCAAGCCCAGCATTTATAGCGTTTTGATTAGTTTCATATCTTTCTTCATAAGTATGAGTTGTGCAGATATTTTTAAAATTGCTTTTGGCGGTTTCTAGGTTGTGATTGTAACTATCTATTCCATACTCTTTTAAAAATACTAAATCCTTATAACTAGCTCTTCCATTGCAGCCAATTAGGTGTAAATGTAAGCCACTTTCTTTAATAGCACTTGCTGCTCTTGCAATAAAATCTAGCTTTTTACTATCAATTCCACGACCAGAAGTAACAAGGCAAAATCCTAAAGCACCAGCTTCACTAGCTATTTTTGCTTCGTTTAAAATAGTATTAATATCCTTATAATCATAAGTTTCAATGCCTGTATGATAGTGCTTACTTTGAGTACAATACGCACAATCTTCGCTACAATTTCCACTTTTTACATTGCAAATTGAACATAAAAATATTTCATTCATAATAACTCCTTAAAATAAAAAACATTTTAATAAAGGAAAGATAATGTATATATGTGGAATTCATACTGATGCTGGAAAAAGCCACTTAGGTGTAGCATTATGCAAAGCTTTTGGTTTTTCATATTTTAAATTAATTCAAGCCGGTAAAGAAAGAGATGCTGATATCATAAAAAAATATTCTTCAAATACTAAAATTTACGATGATGGAATGTTTTTATACACACCTGCATCACCACACTTTGCAATGAAAAATGATGAAATTTATTATTCAATGGATGATATAAAAGTCCCTAATGATAATAATTTAATAATAGAATTAGCCGGTGGAATTTACTGCCCTATTGACGAAAACAATACAATGCTTGATTTTATGAAAAAAAATAAAAAAGATGTAATTTTAGCTAGTCGTTATTATTTAGGTTCAATTAATCACACGATTTTAACTATAAAAGCCTTGCAAGAAAACGGCTTAAATATCGTTTGTGTGGTCATGATAGGCGAAATTATACCATCAACTGATGAATTTATAAAAGAATATACTAATGTAAATTTAGCACATTTAGAATATTTTAACGAAAATAATATTGAAGAAAAAATAAAAAAATTTAAAAAAGAAATAGAAAAATACTTACATTAATTTTTTAAATTTAAAAAATAAGTAATATAATCTATAATAAACTCAAGGTGATTTGTTATGGAATTTTCAATTTATGAATATATTTTTGCTTTTTTAGGTGCTTTTATTGGCGGTTTTATCGATGCTATAATAGGCGGTGGTGGTCTAATATCATTACCAATAATATTAGGTCTTGGAGTTCCACCACAACTAGCAATAGCTACAAATAAACTACAAGGCACTATGGGGGCATTATCAGCTTTATTTTCTTTAAGAAAACAAATAAATTTTAAAGAAATGTATATAGGTGTAATATTTACTGCAATATTTTCCATATTAGGTGCATTTGCTATACTAAAAATACCAAACGACAACATAATGCCAATTATTTTAGCAATATTAATTTTAGTTTTTATTTATACAATATTTAAACCAAATTTAGGTAGCGTTAATCAAGTAGCTAGAATGTCTAAGGTTTCTTTTTTGATATTATTTGGAACTATAATAGGATTTTATGATGGTTTCATAGGACCTGGCACTGGCTCTTTTTGGATTTTAGGCTTTATTATGCTACTTGGAATAAATATAAAACAAGCATCAGTAAATACAAAATTATTAAATACAACAAGTAATATATGCTCTTTGATTTTTTTCATAAGTTTTTATGAAATACTATTTAAACTAGGTATAATAATGGGAATTGGAGGAATTTTAGGGGCATTTTTTGGTGCTAAAGTTTTATTAAAAATAAACACCGCTCTTATTAGAAAGGCGTTTATAATAATCGTTTTTGCAACTATTTGTAAATTAATTTACACAAATTTTTTCTAAATTTATTATAAAAAAAACTATTAAAATATATTTAAAATTTGAATAAATTTTAAATATATCTTTATATTTATTCTCAAATTTATTTTTTTATTTTATATGAAATTTTTAAAAGTATTTTACCATAACAAAACGCAACACCTTGCTTAATATAACAATATCATCTAACTCCATCTTTTAAAAACCAACATCTAATAATAAAAAGTATGGTATTACTATCCATATGAAGTAAATAATGTATCAAATTCTCCATAAGTATATAAATAAAATAGGATATTGATAAATAAATCACTTTAGCATTATTATCTTGTTTCTTTAAAACTTTATTTTAAAATTTCTTTGATTTTTTACTATTTAAACAATTTTTTATATATAAATATTGCCATCAAAATTTATAAAATTTCTATCATGTAATTTTCATATGTAGATATTAATTTATACACTAGTTTAATTTAACCCAAATTAAGTAAAATAATACCACAAATAATTAAAACAATCCCTAAAAATCCTATTAATACTCGATATCCTTTCTCACCCCACATTGCAAATATGAAAGCATATCTTATTTTATCTCCTATATTTGGATTTATTATCCATTTCCAATTACACAAAGCGCTTATAAAAATTATTAGCCCTACGCCAATTAATACAAACTGATAATGTATTTTTAAAAATTCAAATAATATTTCCATTTAGCCTTATTTTTTAAACCTTAATCAATTTAATTAAAAAATAATGTATTTTTGCTAAATATCATACTTAAATATTAGCTATATTTTTTTAATTTTTTATTAGTGTATTTAAAAAAAAGCAATATAGTTAAATTTCATCTCGCTCGCTTTTTATTGCATAATAAAAATTAACAAAATATATGATAAATATTATTAATGACTAACCGTATAATTTCCTAAACTTCTTTTTAAACATAAAGTTATTTTAGTTTAATTTTTTATTTTTCACACAGCCATTATAAAATCATTTTTTTATTGTTTTGTTTTTATAAATTCATCAATTTTTGCTTTCAAATTTTCATAATAATGACGCCCCCACTTTTTGTTATATCGCTCACAATAATTACTAATAATTGTTTTATCATTTTTATCTAAATCAAAAATATTATTATTGTTATCAACAAATATTGTATCTATTTTCATCCATTTTATAATATCTTCAAAATTATAATTAAATGATTTAAGCCATTTTTGTGTCTTTGGCAATTCGTATGATGATTTAAGTTTACATTCTTTACCATCACAATATCTTTTTAAATCAAATAAAGTATAATCTATTCTATCTCCAAATTTATTATATCTACTAGTATTTATACCGTCCTTTTCGCAAGGAAAAAATATAATTGGGATTTTCCTATATTTATAAAATGTATCAATAAATTTTTCATTAAATCCTTCATATTCATAGATACGATTAATTGAAATAAGAGCATCTACAGTGCATTTAATACCATCTTTTGTTTTAAATCCTTCTTTGTTAATCGGATAACTATCAGGGTCTTTATAAAATTGATTAAATATTTTCCAAGCTTTATTATTTTTTTCATGCATTTTTAAAATTGTATTCATCAATATAATATCAAATTTCAAAATATCTTCATATAATATTTCTAATCGTGCTATTTTTATCTCCTTTATACTTCTCTAACTATAAAAAATATATTCTATTACAACATCACATAAATTTTCATTTTCATCATAACCAAAATATACTTTATATATTCCAACTTTAAAACTTTATTGAACTAAACATACAATATTTTGTATTTGGTATTTTAAATTTTATCCAATCGCCACTTTCTCTTTGAAATTTTGGATTTTGTAAATAGCTCTTTTTAAATTCTTTTGCAAAAAAAATCATCATAAATATTTTTGCCATCATTTTGACTATGCCAGTCATCAACAAAATCACAATAAGCATCTCTTGTTTTAGTATAAATAATAGTAGCTAGTCTAGTATCAACCATAAATCCAAAAATGCTATTGCTATCTACATTATCTAAATTCTCATCGCTCATTAATGTTTTATGATAAATTATGAGTATATTTTCATTAAATTTCATTCTTGTAGCAACAATTATCTTTTTCAAGTTCTATAACAAGTGTATTTATATCATATCTACAATATAAGGCTTTTTGTCTTTGCTTAAAAGTACTAACAAATCTTGTGCTAAAATTTTATTTTCTATAAAATTTATTTTTCCCATATTTAGTATAAAAAGATTTTTTCCGTTTATATCACTTTTCAAAAAGTTTATAGTAATTTATAGGCGAGATTAATAGGTGTTTTACTTTTTTGTATTTTTGTAGCTAATGTTTTGTAATTTTCATATTTACAAACCTCTTTATTTTAATTAATTATAGCGCCGATTTTTTCCATTTTCTAATCTTTGTTCTAAAAGTTTTAAATGGTGCAATAGTATTTATGTGTATGAATTTATATACTTCCCATACCGCTGTTTTGGTAGCTTCATCAGCCCATTTTCTCATATGAGGATTAAATAATTCTTCATCGCTTAAAGAATCAATCATTACATTAATTAAATCAATATTTTTATTTAGCCTAATCTTTAATTCTTGCAATGATAAAACCGCATATGTATCATCAAACCACTTATATAGCTTATCTAATTGGTTCCATTTAAATTTATCATGTGGTGTTTTTACTACAAGTCCCATTTTTTCATCATTTTCCCATTTCAAAATCAAACTCGTCCAGCCAAGTTGATAGGCTAGATTTTGAGCAGGACTTCTATCAACTCCATCAATAATTTTATCTTTTAAAATTTCAGGTATATTATCAAATTCTAAGATATATTTTTTAAAGGTATTATTAATTTCGTTTTTTAACTCTTCTTTACTTGCATATTTTTTCATATTTGCAAATCTCCTTATTTTAATTAAATTTAATACCAAAATTTATAATTATTGTGCCGATTTTTCATTTTCTAATCTTTATTCTAACAGTTTAAATGATAATTTTTAATCGCCAAAATACCTATTTTATATCAAATTTACTCATCAAGCCTTTACTTAAAGCAAATACACCGTATCAGGAGTTATTGTTTTTTCATCTATATAAATTATCCAATCAGTAATATCGCTTATAAAATATTTTCCCTCATCTCCTGCGTGGATATTAGGAATATAGTATGGTTCTTGAGTAAGTCTTGCTCTAAATCCTTCATCTTCAAAGAAAAGCAATTCAAACCAAATATGCTCAAGATTTTCTTTATCAATATTGCCTTCATCATCAATCGTTGCTAGACCAAGTTTTATAAGCACATTAATATTGTTATTAGCTTTAAAAATTTTTTCAACATACGAAAATCTTTCCTTTGCTAAATAGCTCATTCTTTTTGTTTCTTTATCACTTATATAAAATATAGGATTATTATTAAGTTTTTTTGCAAATTCATCAATTTTTCTTAAGCGATTTTTCTTTACATCATTTTCGTTTTCATATAAAAAAAGTATGTTCGTATGCATATCATGCCCTTCTCTATCGGCAATTTGACCTAGAGCTTCTTTTGGATAATGTTTTACATCTTTAAATGGTATAGAGGTTGCAATGATTGGCTTTTCATCTTCAAAAATACCGATATTAAACATATCAACTTCTGTTAGCATATTTTTATTATCTTGTGATTCTAAAGAATTGTTATATTCATTTAGCAATATATCAGCATAGCTTGTAAGTAATGTGTAATGAGTGTTAAAATCTTCTTTATTTAAATTTAATATTTCAACTTCATGTATATTACATCTATTAAGCCCGTGTGTATGTAGCCATACTTTATCATTATTAGTAACTGCATGAATTGTATATAAGTTGTTGGTTGAAGGAACTATATTTGAGTTAGTGGCTAGTTCTACCCACTTACGATTTAATAGTGTATAAGCACTTATATCATATAGTGCAACCATTTTAGGAATTAATGCAGCAATAATTTTAAGTTGTAAATGATATGCTTTTTGTGGATTTCCTATAAAATTCATTATAAAATCAAAAGAAAATTTTGCATTAGAAATTTGTTCGTATTCTTCTTCGCTAAAGTATTGTGCTTGTATGTTTGGTAAAGATTTTGGCAAAAAATGCTTACTAAAAAATTTAATTACAAAATCTACTCCATCATATGAAACAATCATCTCTCCATCATTATCACTAGATAAATGTTTATATTTAAGTTTAAGTCCTTCTATCTTATCTAACCTTGCAAAATCCTCATCTTGTAATTTATAATTTTCAATTAAGAGTGCTGATATAATAGACGAATATTCATAATTATCTCCCATCGTATCAATTATATTATCATGATTAGAATTTATGTAATGCTTGTATAAATTTGGGACATTTTCTTTTAAATTTTCTAATTGATTTTGTAAATGCATTTCTAATATAATTTCTATACACCAGTTTTTTATTTCATCATCAGGGCTTAACTCACAAGCTTTATCAAGCATTTGAAAGGCTTTTATAATTTCATCGCTATCATTTGGAAAATTTTTATAAGCATAAGAATAGCCATATCTATAATACCACTTTGCATCTCTTTTATCTTCTGTGATTAATTCTAGTACCCTCATAGCCTCATAAAATAAATTTAAATTATTATATGCACCCCCAAGCATACTTAATAAACTATCACTTAGGTTTTCTAACTTAGTAGAAGTTAATAATTCAATAATTTTTTCATACTTACTTAGCTTGTAAAGCTCATTAATTACATCATTTTTCTTAGCTTCTGTTAAAGAATTAAAATTTTTAGTAGATATTTCTTCATTCATAGATTTTCCCTCCTTTATAATTTTTTATTTATTGTATGAAATTTTAAGTGTATCTTGCTCTGGCAATGCAACACACCCTTGCTTAATATAATAACATCCATCTTTATTCGATAATTTAACTTCATTTATTACACTATAAACTGATTTAAATTTTAAAAGTAAAAAATTTTATAAAGCTATTTTTTATTTTATTACCAAATAACATATAAAATATTTATATTAAAAATAAAGAATTTAAATTAGGATAAAAGATGAATTTTAGACATATGCAACTATTTTTAAAAGTAGCAAAATTGCAAAGCTTTACAAAGGCTGCAAATGAGCTTAAAATACCACAACCATCATTATCTCAAAGTATTTTTGCATTAGAAAATGAGCTAAAAACCACGCTTTTTAATAGAAACACAAATCCAATATCTTTAACCGAAGCAGGAGAAATATATTTAAAAAAAGCAAATCTAATAAAAGATATGATAGCAGAGCTTGATACTGAAATTTCAGCACTAAACAATGCTAAAACAGGTAAAATTCGCATTGCCTTTTCTCAAAATGGCTATAATATGATTCCAAATCTCTTACCACAATTTTGCAAGCGTTTTAGCGACGCTAGTATTAAAATTTCTCAAATCTTTTCAACGCTTAAAATCAAACAAATGATTTATGATGATGAAATTGACCTTGGAATGCTAGTGTTACCGCTTGATATAAAATATTTAAAATATGAAATAATAAAAAGCAGCAATGTTTTTCTAGCACTGCCATCTTTACACGAATTATCTTTAAAATATAAAAATAAAGAATTGCCAGAAATATCAATCAAAGAACTAAAAAATGAGAAATTTATTCTGCCAAAATCTTCTCAAAGAAGTAGATTAGATATTGATTTAATGTTTAAAAACAATGAATTTATTCCTAAAATTTTATGCGAAACTGAGACTTTTGATATTGCAAATTCAATAGTAGCAAGTGGTGTTGGTGCTACTTTTACTATTAGCGAATTAATAAAAGATGATAAAAAAGATAAAATAAAATTATTTAATATAAAGGATAATAATTTAATTAAAACATTAGTTATAGCTTATAAAAAAGATAAAAAACTCTCACATTTAGAGCTTGAGTTTATAAAAATGGCAAAAGAATTAGGGGCTTAGCCCCTAAAATTATGCTAATTTTGTAGCATCAATTATATTTAAATCAAGTCCTAATTGTTCGTTGCTAAGACCAAGTGCTAATCCTACTAATTGAGAAAGATGAATTATTGGCTTTCTAATTTCAGAACCCATTGCATCTTGATAGCGTTCTTGGTAAATATCAAGCTGCATTTGACAAAGCGGACAAGGTGTAACAACGCAATCAGCACCATTTTTATCAGCATTACCAACAATTTGAGATGACATTTTTTGCACCGATTTTACTGCTGGATAACTAGCGTGAAAACCACAGCAATCTAAGCGTTTTTCAAATGGAACTATTGTCGCACCAAGCGCACTAACTACAGCTTCAAAGCTTTTTGGATTAGTTGAACTTTCTTTTGCGTTATATGATTTTTCAGGGCGAATACTATGACAACCATAAAATAAAGCTACTTTTAGATTAGAAAGTGGCTTAACAACTTTTGATTTTAAGGTATCTAAATTCTCATACAAAATCCATAAAAGGCTTGTTATTTCATTATTTCCTTGATATTTCATATTACCTTTTGCTAAATATTCATTTATGCGGTCTTTTGCACCTTTATCTAAAGCAGCTTTTGCACGAGTTAAAGTTAGCATACAAGTGCTACAGGTTGTTAGCATTGGCATATTCATATTCTCAGCTAATGCTATATTTCTAGCATTTGCTACAAGTGCTGCTATTGGGTCTACATCTTGTGCTTGAGATGCACCACAGCAACTCCAACCCTTAATCTCATGTAAAGTTATACCTAGTATTGGAGCTATTGCTTCTAATGACATTTTTGATTCTTTAGCTGCTTGACTTAAAACACAGCCAGGGAAAAAAGCGAAATCTTTTTGTTGCATAACTTACTCCTTATTAGCAGCTCTAGCTGCTTCAATCATTTTTACTAAATCTTCATGACCTTCAATTTCTTCATCACCAAAAATATGTAATGGATTCATCTTACCTGCTTTCATTAGATTGTATGCAATATCTATTTTTGTAGTATTTGCTAAAACACCTTCAGAGCGAAGTGCTAAATAAATCTCATTTAATCTACCTGTATCTTCTAAGTCTTTTAAGAATGCTTCTGCGTGAGCTGGTCCTGTGCCATCTTTTAAACCTTTTTTCATAGCCATTACTCTTAGCATTGCTATATCATCAGCAGCACTAATTCCTTTAGGACAGCGGTCGGCACACTCTTGACAATGAACGCACATCCAAAGACCATTTGCAATAGATGGTTTTAAGTGTTTTAAAGCATCTTTTGAGCGTGAATCATAAGCAGCACGAAATGCATGAGTAAATACAAATGGTTCCATATAATCACTTGAATCAGCTTCAAGTTTATTACATTCACTAGCACAACAACCACATAAAATACAATCCCATTGTTTTTTAATAGCATCAACTTCAGCTTGAGTTTGCACGCAACCTTTTTTATCAGAAAATGCTTCTTTTGGTGTTATAGTTGGTTTTATTTTTCTTAAATTCTCAATACTTGGCTCCCAATCTACAACTAAATCCGAAAGAACTTTAAAATTTGCCAAAGGAGAGATTTTTAAGCTTTCAGGATTATCATATTCTTTTAATAAATCATCCATTTTAGTATCACAAGCAAGGTATGAATGCCCATTCACACGCACACCACAAGCACCACAAATCGCCATACGACAAGCCGAAGTAAAATTTAGTGAAATATCTTGAGTGCGTTTTATATGTTGTAATAAGGCTAAAAGCGTTTTTCCCTTTACTTCATCTATACTTAAATCATATGCTTGAACAAATTTATCAACTCCATTAAAGCGATCAATTAAAATTTTCATTAGTATTTCCTTTCTTCAGGTTTAAATTCTGTAATAACTACATCTTTATAACTAAGGCTTAATTTGTCATCTTTTAAAGTAACAAGGCTATGTTTTAAGAAATTCTCATCATCTCTTGTTGGATAATCTTCTCTAGTATGAGCCCCACGGCTTTCTTTTCTATTTAATGCACCAAGACAAGCACATCTTGCTAAAAGAATGAGATTTCCAAATTCTAAATACTCAATTAAAGCGGTGTTATAGAACATATTTGGATTTGAAATTTTAAGATTATTATATTTAGCCCAAATCTCATCTAGGATTTTTATATGTTTTTCAAGCTTTTCTCCTGTTCTATAAATTCCCATATTATCCCAGTTATATTGTCCAAATTCTTCTCTTAAATCATAAAGCTCGTTAGGTTTTGAATTACCACTTGTTATATCTTTTAGCTTAATTCTCCATTTTTGAGCTAATTCTTCAGCGTGTTTGCCAGAGCCATAATTTTGTCTTTTATTTGCATACTCACCTGCACCCTCACCTGCAAGTTTGCCTGTAACTGCCGCATCAGCTAAACTATTTCCACCTAGACGATTTGCTCCGTGAATTGAAGCACAACTTGTCTCACCTGCAGCAAAAAGTCCTGCTAAATGAGTACTCATATCATCAAATTTTGCAATTTCTATACCACCCATTGAATAGTGTGCTGTTGGACGAATTTTAATTGGTTCTTTTACTAAATCTATACCTTCAAATAAAAGTCCAATATGACGAATTTGTGGTAATTCATTCATAATTTGCTCTTCACCTAAATGTGTAACATCTAAAAGAACATAAGAGCCCATTCCTTCTCCAAATCCATTGCCTAAACGAATTTCACTTTCAATTGAACGAGAAACAATATCTCTTGGAGCAAGCTCAAGACGATTTGAGTATTTACTCATAAAGCGTTCGCCTTTATTATTAATTAATTTTCCACCAAGACCTCTTGCCGCTTCAGTAATTAATGCACCACCATTTCTAACTCCTGTTGGGTGAAATTGAAGCATTTCAGGGTCTTTAAACGCAAGTCCAGCTCTAAGTGCTGCAGCAATTCCATCTCCACTAGCATTAAATGGGGTTGAAGTGCGGTTATAGAACACACGAGTATAACCACCTGTTGCTAGAACTACTGATTTTGCTAATACAGGCACTACATCTCCTGTTTGCATATTTAAAAGAACTACACCTTCACACTCATTATTATCAATCGCAATATCAAGTAAGTAATGGTCAAGCAAGAAATTAACACCATTTGTAATGGCTTCATCAAGACAGGTGTGCATCATAATAGAGCCTGTTTTATCGGCTGCATAATTACAGCGTTCATATTTTGCACCACCAGCAAAACGCCTTGCAACCGTTTTATCTTGTTGTCTATTAAAAGGCATTCCTGCATAATCAAGTTCGTGAATTGCTTCGGTAGCCTTTTGTGCAAATTTAATAATTGCGTCTTGATCGCCTAAAAAATCACTACCTTTAACAGTATCATACGCGTGTAATTTGTTTGAGTCACCATTTTCAAAATCAATCACACCATTAATCCCACCTTCAGCCATACAGGTTGCATTTCGTGATGGCATACCTTTATTAACTACTACAACATTTAAATTTGGATGATTTTTTCTAACCGCAACAGCAGCTCTAAGACCAGCACCACCAGAACCGATAACTAAAACATCTACGCTTGGTAGTGAAGTATTTTTACCACTTTTTTTAAGCTCACTTGCCATAATTGATACAGGGCTTGTGCTAGCTGCTACTGCACCAACACCAATAGTAGCTGATTTTATGAAATCTCGCCTATTGAATTTTTCTTCATTCATATAAAACTCCTTTAAATAAGAATTTTGGTATTAATCTTTATTTTTTTCTTAAAATAAAAAATTAATAGTAAAATATTATTCTAAATTACATTATAAGTCAAATATTATTTTTTTTATAATCTCATAAGATAAAAATTATAATATATAAAAAATCACGATTTTATGGTATTTTGAATTAGAGAATTTGTAATAAAATTAATATAAAAAATAAAATATCATCAATATTTATTAGCAATAAACTTATAAAAAGTTTCTTTTTTAGTATTTTAATAATTAATAATATTTCACATTGCTTATAAATATATAGTATAAATTTACTAATATTTTAAATATTTAATTTGCTAATTATAAAATTATTTTTACACTTGTTTTTCAAATATAATAACTTGCCGAATGAAATTTATAATTATTAGTTTTAATAATATTAATAAAAATTACATATTTATCATGTAATTTAATTTATTATTTTTATAATCATTTTTTATTTAAAATATATTTATTTTTATAACATATTTTTTACACTAAATTAATTTTATATTATTTTCTTTTTACCTTTCTTTTTGATTTTTTTGGTTTTATTATGCCATTTGCTATTCTTTCTGCTCTTAGCCTTTCTGCTTCTTTTTGATTAATAGCGTTTTCGTATTCATCTTCTTTTACTAATTTTTCACCACAAGCTTTACATATAGGATTTTCTTTTACATCACTAAAGTTATAAAATTTACCACAACCTACACAACGCAAAAAAAGTGGATAGTTTTTTATTCTTTTTTCAGAACGAAAAGAAAGGTATAAAAATGCCACACCAAAACCAATAAGCAAAAATCCAGCAATAAGCCATAAATAACCAAAGTTTAAATCTGTAATTGGTGCCATACCTGGCTTAGTATTTATTTTTTTTAAAGTTAATGCAAAAATACCATAAAAAATAAACATCATGCCAATTAAAAAATTAAAAATTCTAGAAAACATATCATTCCTTAATGTTATTTTTTTGTTTAAGATTTTATACTTTTACCAATTAGATTTAATAAAATCAGTTATTTGCTAAATAAATTCATTCTCAATATATTGTTTGATACAAAACTAACCACTCTAATACTAAATTGCAATTATTTATCATAACTTTATTGTATGTATTGCTTAAAGCCTTTTTACCTAATATTTAATTTATAAAGATTAAACTAATAACAAAAAATATGATTAAATATATAAAACATCTTATTCGCAATTTAAATGTATGCATTTTTCTAACTTTTCTGGGTTTGTCCATTCTACAAGTGGCTTATCTTCTGCATTTATGTCGTATGGTTTTTCAACATACATTCCTGCTTTTTTTGATTTTTCTATATCTAAATCATATATGATTAAACTATCTAAAACTGCTTTTAAATCTTGCCTATACTCTTTATTCATAGTGTATTCTCTATCATAAAATTTATCATATCTATTTTTAGCATTTACTACAATAAAAGATTGATTCCCATTTTTATCATAATAAGGACAAGTCGCAAAAGTGTCGGTACGAACTCTATAATAAATATCGTCGTAGGAGCGTTCATCTTCATATAAAACCATACATTTCAAATTTGCTATGTAATTAAAATAGGCTTTTGAGCGGAAAATGTAACTTTCAAGCATAGTAAAAATATCAATCTTGCTATAAAACTCACTAAGTAATTTTTTATTTTCTAGTGCAGCAAATCTATTAGAAGTTATTGATGATAAAGGACCTAAATAACGAGTAATTCTAATCTTTTCTTTTTCGTCAAATCTAGAAATCCAAATATCTTTTTTAACATCTCCTTCATCGTTCCAACCTTCGTTAATACCACTTTCATCTATCCACTTTTCATCTGGAAAACTTTTTGGTGTTGTGATAGCAATATTATCATTAATTATTTGAGTATTTGGCCCGTACTCTATTACAGGTTGTTGTTTTGAAATTTCACATCCTGATAATAAAAAAATAACAAATAAAAAAGTTAAAAATCTCATTACTATAAACATACAATATCTCCTTTTTTATAAATAAACCTTTTTTTTGCTTTTTTATTCTTTATATCCACAATTAGCATTATAATCCCAACAATCATACGAACCATATCGTGAATCTAATGCCATACAACCACTCAATAATAACATTACCAATACTAATAATAATTTTTTCATATTTCATCCTTAATTTAAATTTGATTTTTTACATTGACTAATTGATTATTTTAACCAGTCTTCATCTACAAGACCTTTGAATCTTAAAAATTCATCGTGATTAGATCTCCACTCCGTAACAAAACGATTTTCATCATCTATGCTAAATTTTTTATCAAACCAACGATTTTCTTTTTTCATACGGGCAATATCCATATCATGAATTTTTATACTATTTATCATAATCTCTAAATCCGGTTTAAAGCTAGCTCTACTTTTTAAATTAATAGGTGCAGATGTACCGGCTTTTATTATAATGGCATTAATATCACCTTTAGTGTTATAATAAGGGCAACGTATAGAATATCTAAACCAATTGTCTATTTCAGCTATGCATTTTACGTTAGATACATAAGTATAATAACGCCTTACCATATAATTGTTACGCTGATTTATAAACTCACTTATCTCCTCTCTAGTAAATTGTTTAATATCTTCAAAACTAGCATTAGAGGATTCGGATATTTTTATGTCATAAAAGCCAAAAATTATTTCATGCCCTCTAGCTCGTTTAACTCGTGTGGCAAAAGGATATTCTAATCCAATTATGATCCATATGCTACCAGAATCAGGCATCGTCCACTTATAGGTTGGGTTTTCTGGCACAGTAATGCTTATATATTTCTCAGTTATTACCTCTCCTGGTTTTAGTGAAGGTGGTGGCAAATATATTGACATACAACCACTAAATAATAATGTTATTAATATTAATAGTACTTTTCTCATTTTTTATCCTTAAATTTATTATTAAATCCACAATTAGCATTATATTCATAACAATCATACGAACTATGGGGAGAATATTTTGTAAATAATAACGGCCCTGTAATAATTATAGTCGGAAGTGTTATTATATTGTATAGATATGAACTTTTTTCACCAATATTTCCACCTATAGTCCAAGCTACAGCATCGCCTGGTTTAGTATGGGGATTGTTATATGTATATCCAAGGCTTTTAACAACACTTCCAAAGGTATTTCCATTTGCTGCGGAACCAAAGCTATTATTAGAATTATCTATAAAATTTCCATCTTTATCATAATTTCCAGCTGCTATTAGTGAGCCTTTTAGGTGGGTGTTATTGTTTGTGTTAATATTTACACTATTTCCTGTTATTAATGAAAGAATTGTTTGTTTGGTTGCTAGTGTGATTTGGGGTTGATTGGATTTAGAAGCATTATTATATATAATAACATCATTAGCAAAGACTAAATAAGGAAAAAATAAAAGTATGATTAAATATATAAAAATTTTATATTTTTTTCATTTTACTAAGTAAAAATAATAACTAAAAAAATAACTATACATCAGTTCTTCCCAAACATCCCTTGTTGGTATAACATATATGTTTGGCGTAAAAATAATAGTATATTTTTCTTTTTCGCCAAATTCATTTTTAACATAAATTTCAGCCAAATATTTTGTTTTATTTAAATATAAATTTCCTATTCCTATATCAGAATATGCACTGATTTCATCAATACTTATAATTGTTTTATTAGTATCAGGTTCTATTAGTTTTAAATCATATATTAAATCAGATTTTATATATAAAGTTGCATATTGCTTTTCTTTATCATAGCTCACTACCGGCTTAGCATATAAATCCACAGTCATATTTAATTTATCAAAACCACTACTTATATAATTTGGTCTAAATTCAAAAACTTTCATATCTCTTATAGCCGAAGAATACTTTACTATAATATAAGATGAAGCTATAGTATACATAAAACACACAATGCTAAAACCTAATACAACAATTTTTTTTATTTTTTGCTTTTTAATTTCTATTGATAATAATCTAAATATTTTCATTTAATAACCATCTAAAAATAATTATAAAATTGCAATAAATTTCGTTCTTTATTGCTCATAAATCTAGCATATATATTTGGCGTAAAAATAATAGTATATTTTTCTTTTTCGCCAAATTCATTTTTAACATAAATTTCAGCCAAATATTTTGTTTTATTTAAATGCAATTTTCCTATTTCTATATTAGAGTATGCACTGATTTCATCAATACTTATAATTGTTTTATTAGTATCAGGTTCTATTAGTTTTAAATCATATATTAAATCAGATTTTATATATAAAGTTGCATATTGTTTTTCTTTATCATCTCTAACTATCGGCTTAGCATATAAATCCACAGTCATATTTAATTTATCAAAACCACTACTTATATAGCTAGGTCTAAATTCAAAAACTTCAACTTCCATGGTCTTAAAATAATGATATACTACTCCCAAGGATGACCATAATGTATATGTAAAACAAGCAAGACTAAAACTTAATATAATAATTGTTTTCATATTTAAATTCCCTAAGTAGCATGCATAAAAACTTCCCAGAAAGATTCTGTATTTTTTTTATACTTTTGCTTTAATAAAAACTTATATTTTCTTATTTTATTTTCATCATAAAATTCGATTTCCATTATATATTCTTTATCTGGTAAATTTAAGCTTTTAAAACCTAAATTTTTACAACTATTTAGATAATTTATATTTTTAAAATTATAAAGAATTTTATTGTTATCTGGGTGATAAATTTTAAGACTACATTTTAAAGCATTATTGATATTATTGTTATCTTTAAAATATATAAACAAATTCATATTGTCAAAGCTATATTTGCTTCCTATACCTATATTTGGTGCATACTTATCGCCTTCTAATAATTTATACTCAAACCAGTAATTTTCTAAATCATATTTTAAAAAAATAAAAGGAAAGCTAATCATACCTATTATTGAAATAATAATAGATACTATCAAAATAAAAATATTTTTAATCATTTGGATTTCCTTTGTTTTATTTCCATGCTATTCTTTTTTACCTTTCTTTTTAATTTTTTAGTTTTGTTATGCCATTTGCTATTCTTTCTGCTCTTAGTCTTTCTGCTTCTTTTTGATTAATAGCGTTTTCGTATTCATCTTCTTTTACTAATTTTTCACCACAAGCTTTACATATAGGATTTTCTTTTACATCACTAAAGTTATAAAATTTACCACAACCTACACAACGCAAAAACTGGGGATAACTTTCAAATTTAATAGCAGTACGAAATATGCTAACACTAGCATATATAAAAAATATACCGGCAATAAGCCACATATAACCAAAGTCTAAATCTGTAACTGGTGCTTTTCCTGGTTTGTGGTCAATTTTCCTGCCGAGCAAAGCTTCTAAACCATATATAAAATATCCGATAGATACTAAAAAGCCACCAAAAAAATCTACTATTATAAAAATAATAATTGCAAAAAAACCAATAGCAGTTAACAAATAAATAATTAAATTCATTATTTTATTCCTTATTTATATAATAGTTTAATTTTTTAAAACTATTAATTATATCGTTATAGTTATTTTTGATTACATTTAATGTATTTACTCTCTTCTTCGCTACATAGTTTTGAACAAACCGCTCCTATACTAGCCCACCCTATATCAGTAGGTCCTTCAATATAATATCCACATATAAGTTCTGTAATCCAAACCCCAGAAACAATCTTTAGATTATCTAAAACATCTCTAGTTGCTTTTTAATTTAAAACACTAAAGTATTCTTTATTTATCATAACTTTATTGCCTATATTATTTAAAGTTTTTTTTGCCTACTAAACTTAATTATATTGTGATTGCTAAATAATTTATATTATTTTATAACATTTTTTCATCTTTTACTAATCACTACTGCACTCTATTTATACTCTTTTTTGTGCCAAAAAAGTATAGGATGGCTATATTTATTAAGCATTCTTTTTTCTTTAATATCATATATTACTTTACCAACATCTATTTTGGTATTTTTAATTATATTTAATAACTCTTCTTTAGTTTTAGACCTATAAAATAACTCTTTTTTAATTTTATCAGGTGCGTCAAAGAATTCTATTAAGCCTTTTTCTGAGAACTTTTTTAATACATTACAAAAAGCTTCGATAGACATATTGTAGTCTAATAGTTCATCCCACATACTTATTTTATTTTTTAAAGGAATATAACAATATCTAATACTATGATACATTTCTTCGATATTTTTATCATATAAACCCATACTTATATTATTTAACTCTTCATCACTAAAATCTATGTCTATTGTTCCTGTTTTATTCTCTTTAAGAAATTCTACGCACATAATTCCTTGATTAGTTGCATAATGAATATAAT